>JADFSZ010000156.1 GCA_022560555.1 PVC group bacterium | reverse complement strand
TAAACATCCTGATAAGCCACCTTGGATTGGTGCGTGATAATGCAAAGGATGTGATAATATGAATGTAGGTCAATAAAATGAATTGATCCCCAAGCATTTGGGGTGACAAACCCCAGGCTGTTTTAGCTAACGGCGTAAAAGAAAGTGTAAGAAGGATCAAGACGACATACCAGAATAAAAACTTGCGAACGGACCCAAATCCACTTTTCTTCATCCCCTTAATTGGAAGAAATACCCACGTAACAATATGATAAAAAATAATATCATTCACATGAATATTAAAACGAAAAAACAACGAGGCAACTACAAAAAAGATCATTGTTAGCTCAAAGACAACATGGTCCATCTGCATGGTTTTTTTTAGATTCAATCGCATCCGAAATAAAATGCTGAAAAAAATGTAACACGAGATGAAAAATCCAACAACATAAATTATGAGAGGAAAAGTGTTAAGATAGTCGTAAGGATTGTTCCTCATAAGGAGGATACAGTATGCAAATAGATTTAGAAAAAATCTACTTGAAACAAATAAGTTCAGATTCAACGGTTTTTTCAAATTTCCCCTAATAGAATTGTGTGCGCTGTAGGTTTCGCTTAACACATGATGCAGCGGGAAATAAAAGGACAACGCCGGATATCTATAATAAATCGAAAGAGCGCCGAGAGAGAGAAAGGCAATGGCAGCAGGGTAGTTTTGAGTGTGTTGAAATGCTGTTTTGATATACTTCTGTGAATAAACAAGGGCCAAAATGAAATGGGGCATAGCAAAACTGAACAAAATCCAAAAGTATTCTGTCCTCGAGGGTGATAACTTGAGAATTCCAAAAACGATAAAAATACTTAACATTCTTATAAGAGAGTGCGGAAACATAAGATTTTTCAATCTTTGTTAATGTGTATAAATATCATAAAGCGCCCTGCAATTTATTGATAACGGGGCGAACCTTCTTTAGAGATTCTCTTTTTTGTTTTCCTTGTTTTCTTCTTCGTCATCCTTATGATCTTGACTTTCTTTTAGCCCTTTTCGAAATTCTGTAAGAGATTTGCCGAACGAAGAACCTAGTTCCGGCAATTTTTTAACTCCAAAAAAAAGAACAACAATAGCAAGGATAATTCCCAGCTCAAGCGGTCCGGGCATACCTAATGCTATAATTTTTAACTCTATCATGTCTGATCATCTCCCTCCTTAGATGGATTCAAAACCTCTTTGATCGTAATCGCCTTCATATCATTAACTGTCCAACACGCCGTCTTACACAAAGCACAGCCATCGCAATAAAAAGGATCAATTTCCGGCTCAAAATCCTTCATTTTAAGAGCCGTGTCCCGTAATGGACAGGCGATATAACACGCTCGGCAATCTGTCCCGCTCCAAGCAAGACATCGTGATAAATCTAATTGGGCTACACATCTTTTGAAAACATCTTTAGCTGGAGTCGGAGCTTCCGTCATGTATTTGAGCCCCCGGAAGCTAAAAGCTTCTTTAAGGAATTGTTTTCGGTCTATTTTAGACTCCGGTATATCTTTCATGAAGACACCATTTTTAATCTTGAGGAATAAAGATCGAAACATTGTTGACAAACTCCGGCTTCGGAACGCCATGCTGGATAGTCTTTTCGAATCTGTTCAATGACCGGAGCGTTTTGTTCATCCCAGTCCAGAACAGGATCAAAACTTGAAAACTCGCATATTGGACATCGGAGTCCGCCCTTCCCTAAATCTTCCAAAAGACGTTCATCCTTTGAGAACCTGAGAAGATCGTTTTGAGTGTAACAATGCCCCCTGGATATCGACTCCCATATCGTGTTTCTTTTATCGTTATGCCACAATGAGAACGCCTTATTGAAATATTCCTTTTGTTTTTCAAGGCTTATCAATGAGGGGATCCCTTTTTTGATAAGACGTGCCGCAACATATAAATCCCACAAAATACGGAATCGTTCGCGGATCAGCTGATTTTCCAAATCACTTCGTCCTCCAAGATCTGGATGAGGTGAATAAACAAATTTTGGATCCAGCATATCCGATACATGCATAATCTCATGATAGAGAAATGCTGAGAGAGAATCCGGTTCTGTCAATCGGATGGCCTGAAAAGAAACAAGTACAGTCATATCGCTCCCGGACCAAAACAATTCGGCACCTTCATGTTTTTGTATTGCCACATTTCTTACCAAAATCCTAATCTTTGGTTTCGTAAGCATTTTAAATTCTTCACAGATTGTTCTAATCTGATCGTCACATCCCAGGGAAGCAAAAATTCCTTTATAAAATTTCTGAAAAGCCGCATCACGCTCTCTTCCTGTAAATTCCTCATAAATACGATTTCGTTCCCTATGATAGGAGGATACAGAATTTTCTCCCTCTTTGTCTTCGCGGTCTTTCATCATATAAAAAATCCCTTCCTCGATAAAAGAAGCCTCAAACTCTATTTTGATTTCTGACATACACGGACTCCATTATTGGGGTCGACACACCCCTTTGACACTGCAGGATACACACCCGGAATCCTGTACGGTATCAATTTCTCTGATGTGTAGATCCAGTCTTCCGGAATCAATCCCGATAGTTTCGCAGTCTTTCGCAATAAAAATGCTGGCAACTTCAGCAATAGAATGCATAATTCCTTTTTGAGTTTTCAGGAGAAGCCGCGCTGTAAAAGCCGGCAACCAACGGCCCAAATGTTCTGATAAAAATCTATGGGCGGCATTCCGACAAATTTCTGCGTGTTCTTGTTCGTTTTGTTCCAACGCGTAGACTTCTTTATAGATCAAAAGAGCCATAAATTCACATTCAACAGAAACATGATCCACGCGTTCACGCGTTTTAGAATTTATTTGTAAGCCAAAAGCATGATAAAAGCTTGCGATATCCGACAACTCATGGGGTTGCCGATAACTGTGTTCTTCCCCATATTCGTTTTCATAGGCGGGAACCCTCCCCAAGGCCGTATGCCCCAAATAGTACTCATACTGGTCAATCCAGTCAGCTTGGGAAACATGTTCTAAATCATATATCAATTTTTCAAACAATTCTCTTAATTTTTCTTTTTGGGAAATATCAAAATATTGCAAAAGCAAGATCAAACTTGATTGGTAATATTTCATATCCTTTTGCGCCTGTGTGTTTTTGGGATGCCGAAAAAGATTAGATATGAACTCATAAAAGAATCCGCGCGCAAGCAGGGATGTAATCAAAAGATCAGATTGTATTTTGGTGTTTGTCGGGTCTGACATATAATGGTTCCTCTACTTTTGTTCTTAAAATTTCTTTGCCTGCTTTGTTATAGGCTATAATGGTGTCATCGTATAATACAAATGGCTTCCCATGAATGACTGTTTCATAAACCTTGGGCCCTTCCTTGATTTTATAACGATAAATGATCTGAGTCGCCTTTCGAAATAGCTGTAGGACAGCCAGGAGCTCTCGATCCGGCGCTTTGTACGCATCAATCGCATGATCCACACCTGGTCCGAACATTTGTTTGAGATAATCCCGTGGCACCCAGCGCGGCGGGATGTAAAAACCATTGGGTTCAGTCCCGAATTGCGGATATAAAGGAAGCGCGACTTTTGCCACTTTTATCATATAGTAAAGTGGATTGTATCGATCGCGGGACCAATCTCCGTCTTTTTTAATCTTGACCAATCCCTGAAGACGAATTTGTCCGATACACGCGGTCATGCATCGTGTTTCCATTGGTTGACCCTTTGTTTCAGGATCTTTACCTTCCAAACGAGGATAACAAGCAATGCATTTTTCTGTGACACGTGTCGAGGGCCGGTACATGGCCTTTTTGTACGGACAGGCCTCCACACATTTCCGATAACCTCGGCACCGTTCCTGATCCACTAATACCACTCCGTCTTCGGGCCGTTTGTAGATCGCATTTCTGGGACAGGCAGCCAAACATCCCGGATAGGTACAGTGGTTGCAGATACGCGCGAGATAAAAAAACCATGTCTTATGCTCCGGAAGTTTCACGCCTTCCTTGACATAGTCGGATTCTTTGCCTTTCGGACCCACCGCGTTATCTTCATAGATATTCGGAAATCGCCATTCTTCATCTGTGGGAAGATACCCC
>JADFSZ010000155.1 GCA_022560555.1 PVC group bacterium | reverse complement strand
ATTCTTTCAAACGCTCTTCAACCGTACATCGCATCCTTTCAAGCCTTGACTCATTAGAATCGGTTAAATGCGACATGTGTTCCTGCTGAAAATTTCGTGAATCTTGGATACGATTAATAATGCTCTTTTCGAAGTCTTGGAGGTTTTCTCTCATATCCCGTCTGGAACACCGCAACTGCAGAGAGAGGAACACGCATAAAGCTATCAAAAACAAAACCTGAATAAAAAGAAGAGTACCTGCTGATATCATCATCCAAACCTCAATCCCTAAATTTTAAAATATAGCCCTCATGAGCTTATATTTAATTATACCCAATTTTCTTAAGATCGTCCACTTACGATCGTTAACCATGTAAGTTATATCAAATAAAGGTATTAAGAATGTATTTTTAAAGAAAATCTAGCGAGCGTTTTTCACGCGTGCTGAAGCAAAAATCCAGCTTTCGCAATAGGAGGGAAGAAAGCTTGAACGGAAAACAACATCTTTATACTCACGCGCCAAAAGACGTTTAACCAGCTTTTGTGTCTCTAAATCATACTCGGAACAGCACTCCAAGCTGAGAATACCTCTCGGATTAAGCATTCTCGATATTTTCAAAAACCGATCACGCAAAAACTCTGTTCGATCTTTACGGGTCACACCCTCAGGATGCATCGAATAGTTGTGAATGACGGCATCAAAACCCCTGTGGTTTTTCATAAAGTTTTCTATGTCAGTTACAACAACATTCACGCGAGGATTTTTGAAGGCATTTTCGTGTATTATTTTCATGTGTTTTTCTACGACTTGCAGCAATTCGTTATCAAATTCAACCAGATATATTTCTTCAACTCCCGAATTAAGCAGTTCCCGCACCGCCACGCCGCCATCTTCACATCCAAATACGGCAACCCTGCGGATACGATTACGCACATTTCGAATGGGCTGCAGGATATTTGCCGCGTAATTGTCCGCGTCCTTATCCGAAATACGGATATCCCTATCCATAAAAAGCATTCTACCAAAGCTGTCATTTTCTATAAGATCAATTTGGCGAAACGCTGTTTTCTTCGAAACATAACTTTTCACGATGTGGTAACGGATTTCAAATCCGTAGGTTGTAAAGGAGACAAGCCAATTTTGTTGTTTTATTTCGATGGGATTCCCTCTTAAGAGTTCGAGGATTCTCACCGTGCGCGGTTTTAACTTTTTTCTGAGGTATTGAAGAAGAATAAAATGCGGTTCTGAATTCGGAGAGCAAGTGTAAATATCCAAAGAAGCATGGCGTGCTTCGGGATATGTATGTATCGCGATATGAGACTCGCCGATAATCGCGATAACTGTCATGCCGGCCGGCTTAAACGCGTGGGAACGAATGGATAGTAGAGTCAGTCCACTCGCTTTGATACCATCTCTGAGAGCCTTTATAAGCGCGCGGCGGTCACGCAAAAACCGCGTTGAACAGTTAATAAATTCGGCTATATGCTGGGTCCCAAGAGGTTTCATTTTCTGTACATTCGCCAAAACGATCCATATTTACAAAAGGCTGTGCCATCATACATGCATCTTCGAGTGTGTCAAGAAAAAGCATGCATAACTTATTGAAGCAAAGGCATAAGAGCCTCCGGGCTTGTCACCGGAGATTTGCAGGCATAATTTTCACACACAAAGACGGTCGCTTTGCCATCCATCGCATTTTGCCCCTTGATATAGGGAGCGATTCTGACAGATACATCCGTGTCAGTTACATCGTAGGGTCTATGCAGAACAACTTTTCGGGGCAAAAAAGGATCGTTGATTTGCGCGTAAAGCTTTTGAAAATCAGCCTCCTGGGGTGATCCAACAATGACAATTTCTTTAGAGGGACCAAGCATAAAGCTAAGCCCTATCAAAAACTGGGCATAACTCGATGGATTATCCGAAATATTTCCGGCAAATGATTTCATCAGCTCTTCTGCCTTAAGGGCATAATCTTGACGCGCCGTAATCCTGCTTAGCCTCACAAGGTCATAAAAAGCCAGTGAATTCCCCGAAGGGATGGCTCCGTCAGCGATATCCTTTTGGCGAATAATGAGGTCCTTCATGCCTGCTGGAGCCAAATAAAACCCCCCGTGTGCGGGGTCCCAAAAAGTCTCAATCATTTCATCCATAAACTCGATCGTTTTTTCGAGATAGCGCCATTCAAAGGTTCCCTGATAAAGATCAATCAAGCCATGGATGAAGAACGCGTAATCGTTAACATTCCCGGTAATCCCCGATTCTCCGTCACGGAAGCGATGAAGCAATCGCCCCGAACTTTTCGACAGGTTTTTCAGGATAAAATCCGCTGACCTCTTTGCCGCATCTAAATACCTTTTTTCAGCAAGGACCACCCCGGCATTGGCCATGCTCGATATCATAAGACCGTTCCAATCCGTTAATACTTTGTCATCAAGATACGGTCTCACCCGTTGATTACGCACGGTTTTAAGTTTTTTGAGCGCGGCGTTTAATTTGCTCTCAATTTCTACCTCGGACATACTGAATTTTTCTGAAGCATTTTTGTTCGAGTGATCACGATATAAAATATTCTTTTTCGGGAATTCACCATGAGGATCACTTGACACATTGCCTTTCTCTTTTACCCCAAAACAATAATTAAATAACTCCGCGTCACGTTTACCTAGTATCTTTAAGATTTCATACTCCTCCCAGACATAAAACGCGCCTTCTTTTTTGACATGCGGCTCCTTAGCATCAAGCGCGCTGTCGGCATCTTCCGCCGAATAAAAACCGCCCTCACGGTGTGTGAGATTTTCTAACACATAGTCAAGAATTCCCTGAAGTGTTGTTTTATATTCCGGGTTTTTTGTGAGCTGGTAGGCGTCAACATAAGCTTGAGCCAAGAGAGCCTGATCGTAAAGCATTTTTTCAAAATGCGGTAAAAACCACTCTCGATCGGTTGAATAACGGTGAAATCCTCCTCCAACTTGGTCATAGATACCACCACGGGACATAGCGTTTAACGTCTTTTCGGCCATTTCACGCGCCTGAGAATCTTTTCGCCTATCATGCGTTTGAAGAAGAAATGATACTTGATGTCCCATAGGAAATTTCGGTGCTTGGCTAAACCCGCCATATTTACTGTCAAAGCGGCTGACATAGGCTTGATAGGCTTTATCGATCACGTTTAGGGTGAGTCCCTCGTCCGAATGCGCGTGCGTCAAGGAATCTTCATATCGGACAATGGCTTCTGTGACCGAACGCGCTGTTTTCAACACATCCTCCCGATTTTCATTCCATGCGTTTGACAACTCACTCAAAATTCTTTTGAGCCCGGGTCGGCCCCACCGATCCTCCGGAGGGAAATATGTTCCGGTAAAAAATGGTTTTAAATCGTGCGTTAAAACGGCCGTCAGGGGCCACCCGCCGGAACCGGTCATGATCTGCACAGCCGCCATATAGATGGCATCAATATCGGGCCGCTCCTCACGGTCCACTTTGATCGGAACAAAATGCTCATTGATGGCTTTGGCCATCTCAGGATCGGAAAACGATTCTTCTTCCATCACATGGCACCAATGACATGTTGAGTACCCGATAGATAAAAATATCGGCTTATCTTCCTCCCGGGCTTTTTGAAAAGCCTCTTCTCCCCACGGATACCAATCAACAGGATTGTGAGCATGTTGGAGAAGATACGGACTTTTTTCATGGATCAGTCGATTTGTGAAAACTTTTTCACCCACTTTATTCTCCTCCTTATTAAGCTCGGTTGAGTCCCCCCGGCGGGTGCATCCTAGGCTCAAAAAAATAATAGATGAGACCATAAGACAAAGACACAATTTTTTATGATGAGAGAAGCAAATTCTTAACTTCGTAAACATAGAGCGCTATTATATAGATTCTCTCGGCAATCTCAATACAATATGTCCATTAATATCAAGCTTGTATCTTACGTCATTTTTCTATAATATGCTTGTTTTTAACCTGCTATGTATGAGGATATTATGAATTGGAGGCCTAAAAAGAGGCATTTAACATGGGTCATTGGGTTTGCCTTATTGCTCTTTGTGTGGCGCGAATTTCAAAGCGTGCCTCCCGCCGTTCCCCGGACCATCACCC
>JADFSZ010000154.1 GCA_022560555.1 PVC group bacterium | reverse complement strand
TAGCAAGCTCTGCTATGGATATTTCATCTTTGGTGCCAATATGATAAATTTGATGATGTTTTCCGGATTTTAATAACAGCATAATTCCATCTATAAGATCATCAATATAAATAAATGCCCGGGTTTCTTCTCCTGAGCCCTGAATCGGAAACAAAATTGTTTTTTTTGTTGACTGGCATAATGGGTTCATCCGCTCGATGAACTGCGGAATCACATGTTCTCGTCCCATATCGGGCCCATAGACATTATGAGGGCGAAAAATAACAACGCGGTTTAAATATTTCTGCCCGCAGTGCAATGCTAACATTTCACTGATAATTTTACCGGCAGCATAAGAATAGCGAGGGTTGGTAGGATCCGGTACGGATAACGCGACAGTTTCATCCGTTGGAATCACCGAGGGTGTTTGATACACCTCAGAACTGGAAGCCAAAAACAATTCCTGAATACCGTGTTCACGGCATGTGTCCATCACATGAATCATCCCTTTAACGCCAACATCCAAAACCAAGTCGGGCTGCGAATAAAAATACTCGGTCCCATTAACAAAAGCTAAGTGAATAATACAGTGCGCTCCCTGACACGCCCGGGACACAGCCCCATAATCCCTGATATCTCCTTCGATAAAATCGATTTTATCCTTTACGTCCCGTAAGCGGCTAGCCGAACCTCGTGATTGATTGTCAAAAACTCTAACGCGGTATCCGTCTTTGACCATTCGACATACGAGTGCGGAACCGATAAATCCCGCGCCTCCTGTTATAATATATAGTTTATTATCCATAATACACCGGCTCTTCTAGTGCGCGCAATCCACCCAACACACATTCTTGCTGGCTTCTTTCGCCTTTTCGAGCAAATACTGCACCCGCAACCCCTCTTTAAAACTGGGAACAGAAGCTTTTCCTGTCCGGATCCAATCAATAAATCGATTGATAACACGCGACGTTGCCCAGATACGGGCATCCCCCCCATCCATAGGGATAGAGCCGTCACTAATGACACGCTCTAATCTCTTGCTTTTGCGGGTTCCTAAATACAATTCAAAACCTCCGATATAGTCAGAAGTTGTATTCTGCAAAAGAATCGTTCCATCCTCACCATAAAATTCCAGTCGATGGCCTGTTCCCAAAAAGGCATGAATGCTCACGGATAGCGAAACAGCTGCTCCTGACTCCATCTCCAAACACAAAATATTAAGCGTATCTCCGGATATAGATTTATCCGGGCATTGATATAAACGAGATGAAAATTTTTTGATAGGACCTGCAAGCCATTCAATGTAATAAAATACATGCGAAACAAAAGGATACAAAGTTCCACCGCCTTCTTCCCTCCTGGTTTTCCAGCTCTCTTTGCCATGACGCAGCGCATAAGACTCCACATTCCACGAAAGTGCAATATGCCGTAATTTGCCAATTTTCCCGGAATCAATAAGTTTTTTCGTAGATTGCCACTCCGGAATTTCCGGGAACTCATAGTCCACCATATTCGGAACTTGAGCCTCATGTGCCTTTTGGACCATGGCACGGCCGTCTGCCCATGAAAGCGCAAGGGGTTTTTCACAAAAGACCGCGATGTTTTTTTCCATAGCAGCCAGAGCAATCTCTGATTGAACGGCCGGAGGAGTGGCAATAGAAATCGCATCAAGACTGACTTCATCAAGCATCTTTTGCCAAGAAGAATACGCCTGCTTCAGCCCCAGAGACTTAGCGACTTCTTTGACTTTATTTTCACGCCTCGAGGCAATAGCCACAAGCTCACAAGCATCATGATGCGTATAGATGGGAGCATGAACCTGTTGGCCAAACCCTGTCCCAACAATTCCTACACGTATTTTATGATTTGCTTGTGTCATGCTCTAGGAAAGTTACGATTCAAAAAGAAATCCTTTGCCAAAACAATTCCAGACATCCACTAGAACTTTGTTTTTAATATCAAGCTGGCGGTACGTTGTATGGGGAGCGCACAATATAATGATATCGCTTTTTGCAATAACATCCTCTAAAGCCATTAATGCTTCATCGTCCACGACACAAGGATCCGTCGTTAAGACTTCTTTCGCTTGAAAAGATAATAGTTTTTTGAGCTTATAGGAGAGCGAAGAACGCGTATCATCGCTGTCAGCCTTAAATGCCATGCCTAAGAGTCCAATGGTTTTTTTCTTCAAATCATACTTCTTTTGCAACACATCGATAATATAATGCACAAGACCTTCATTAACAAGCATCGCCGCGTTGCCGAGAGAAAATTGATTTTTAGAAAAAGCGGCTAATTGCATAGTGTCCTTAAAAAGGCACGGGCCGGCCGCAAATCCCGGCGCAGGAATATCTCGCGCACGGTCATAATTTTCTTTTATTCCCCGTAAAACATTGTGATAATTGATACCTGCGGAATCAGTCATCATAAAAAATTGATTCGCAATCGCAAAATGAATATACCTGTACGCGTTGCTGAACAGCTTGGCAAATTCCGCTTCGATGGGTTTGAGAATGACAATCTTAGAAGTAATGACGGAAAAGAATTTCCGGGCTTCTTGTTCAGCTTCGGGAGTCGTGCCGCTAACAATCTGCGGCAAGGACTGAAGCTCTTCAATAGCATGTCCCTGCACAATGCGTTCTGGACAAAACGCAACATTCATGGGTTTCCCGTGATCCTTCAGATATTGGTCCAACCAATCTGTGGTTCCCGGATAAACAGTGGAACGCAAAATAATAAGCTGTTTTTCGTGGAAATGTTTTAATAATGACTCCAAGCAGCCTTCAATGGCTTTGTGTTCCGGATTCATAAAATGATCGACAGGCGTTCCAACGGTAATAATCGAAACCGCTGAATCACGGATAGACGCGGGATCTGTGGAAAACGAAAGCTTTTTATTGTGCAGCACCTGCTTTAAAAGTTCTTCTCCTCCATGCTCCATAAAAGGCAATTCACCGCGTTTAATTTTATCAATGGATTCTTTATTGATGTCATAGATGAGGACATTCAATCCCTTATGCGCAAACACGATTGCCAGCGGAAACCCCACATGTCCAGCCCCTCCAATAACACAAACATCATATTTTTTATTATGCATATCCTTGCTCATAGCCCCTCACTTATTGACTTCAAATTTCATTAATTCGATCAAAACAAATTGATTATACCACCCCGGACATTGTAACCCAAGACCTGTTCATCTTATCCTAAATTTTTTTACGCTATAACAATCATTTAGTAAGATATATTTATTGAAGTCGGTAAAGATAAAAATGCGCGTCTTGAGACATCTGCTCAAAATTGCGATCAAGATAGGATTTGAACGTTGGAAATCTATCAATAAGCATCACATGCGTGACGAGGTAATACGAGGCTCCTTTATCGATAAAATCCGTTAACTGTTCAACAAATTGAGTAATTGTCATGTTCTGATCCGGAAGAAAAAGCCAGCCATGTCTATGGGTATAATATAGTGGTTTTGTTGATACGATCAGGGTATTATCAGGTACAATCTTTCGTGCAAACGTAGATGCTTCCAAAGCATATTGATACTTCTTGCTTAGATGATATCCGCTTTGAATCGACAACATAATAATAACCACTGTTACCATAGCGATAATGACCTTACTCCAATAGGGGCGTCCTATCACTCCCAATCCCCAATCAGACAGTGAAAGGCAATGTCCGATCAATAGACATGCGACAGGAAGAATAGGTAACAAATAATACCGATGCGACCCGGTATGATATGAAAAGAGAATAAACGAAAAAACAGCTCCTCCTAACCATGCCCAGATAACACCCTTGCGGGATATTTTTGAGGAAAATAGACCACGAATGAACAAAACAAAGCCTACCGGAGTCAAACATTTTAATAGTAAATTTTCAGATACATACTGCCAGTAACCCCGTGTCCAAATAGCATCCCATGTAAAAAAGAGTCCCGGTCGTTGTCCGACCGAAGGGTATAAGCGATTAACATTCAACGCGTGCATATACCATAAAAGCGGAAGAATGATGGTTAATAATCCAAATCCCAAAAAATATTTTTTCTTCCAAAAGCACCAACCCCATTTTTCATAAAATAAATACAGTATAGGAAAAACCATATAAA
>JADFSZ010000011.1 GCA_022560555.1 PVC group bacterium | reverse complement strand
AACAGAAACGACGAAATTAAAAAAACAGATAATACATTATATGTATTTGGCTTATTCATTTTTCTCTCTCACGTTTAATGTGTTAGGGAAACACTGTTATTTTCCCACTTTGATTGTTTTGAGTCAACCTGCTTTGTTTTTGAAAAATCGAGACCGTAATGTATAGAACGCAATCGTCATGCCACCCGGAGTTATGAGGGAAAAAGGGTCATCAAAAGCAAGGTTTTTGGCCAAAATGCATCAATTGTGCCCGCACAAACCATAGAGGCAAGAAAAAATGCCGAATGAAGCTCACTTCTTAAGAATTTCTTCGGCATCCCGAAGCTGAACATTCTGGGCTACTTCATTCGGGAGAAGCAATCCTGCCCAATCAAGATTCAACGGTGACAATTGAGGTATTTCAACTATAATAATACAAGCTGCCAAATTTGAAGAAAGGGCCCCCTCATGGAAATAAACAAAACTCAAGTCAAGAAATACGGCATCATCGCGCTCGCGATTCTTCTCGTCATCATCATTTTCCAAAATACCGAACCCGTTTCTCTCGAAATTCTTTTTTGGCGCATTACGATGAGCCGTATCCTGCTATACCCATTGATTTTTTTGATCGGCCTTGGCGTCGGCTGGTATGGATTTGGTAAAAGGAATAAAAAATTCTAGATTCTTTTGCAGGTTTTTAATTCTGTATAAAGCATTTTTGACACCATGGGTGCAAAGTCCAAGTCTGTCAATTTCCAGACCCAATTCCCCTTCACCGTAGCCGGAATATTCATACGGGCTTTAGGCCCCAATTCCAACACATCCTGAATCGGAACAACCGCAAGATCCGCCACAGACTTCCACGCCATCATCCGCATCACAGACGCCACATTGTCTTTGGTGACCTTTTGTGCGACATACTGTTCAAGTCTTTTCCTGTCGGCTTTTGTGGCTTCTTGTCGGAGCCAGCCTATCGCCGTATTGTTGTCATGCGTTCCTGTGTACACCACACAGTTACGTACATGATTGTGAGGCGCAAAACGATGGGTTAAAAATTTTGGGCCGAACCCAAAGAGCAACAACCGCATTCCGGCAAAACCGAAATGATCCATCACCTTTCGTACATCAGCCGTGATATACCCCAAGTCTTCGGCAATAATTGCGCTCTTCGGGATTTTTTGAAGGACCACTTTTAAAAAATCACGCGCCGGTGCTTTCACCCATTTCCCACGCCGCGCCGATTTATGATGCGTGGGGATCGCCCAATATGCCACAAAACCCCGGAAGTGATCAATGCGGATTTTATCAAAAAGCTTCAAATTGTGATTCAGTCTTTTCATCCACCAGGCATACCGGGTTTTTCTTAAAACGTCCCACCTGTATAGAGGGTTGCCCCAACGCTGTCCTGTCCGGCTGTAATAATCCGGCGGCGCACCGCTCACAGCTGTCGGAATACCATTTTTTTTAAGAGAGAAGATACGCCGGTGCGCCCACACATCCACACTGTCCCGTCCGACATAGATCGGCACATCCCCGATAATCCGGATACCTTTTTTACGGCAATAGCTTTTAAGCTCAAACCATTGCCGGAAAAATATATACTGCAGAAACTTTTCTTTCAAAATATCATTTTTCAGGTTCTTTTGAACCTTTCTTATGAGGCTCGGATCCCGGTCCCGCAGGTTTTTAGGCCACTTCCACCAGTTCTTACCGTGCAGCTGATTTCTGATACTGATAAATATCGTGTACGAATCCAGCCATTCAGCCTGATCCGCGCAAAATTTCTTGAATGAAGCGCGATATCTATCTTTTAAACAAAACTTCTTAAACGCTTTCTCAAAGAGAGGCTCCTTCACATCCGTCATCTTTTGAAAATCCACACTATCCTCGGAAGGTATGACGGAGGCTAGAATATCTTTTTTTTGGAGCAGACCCATGGAACAAAGTTTTTCCAAACTAATCAGCCAGGGATCGCCCGCGAATACGGATAAAGCGCTGTAGGGCGAATGACCGCCCGTGGGATCGATGTGATTTATAGGAAGGATCTGCCAAAAAGCAACTCCGGACCGATTCAAAAAATCAGCAAATTGATACGCAGACGGTCCCAGGTCACCAATACCAAAAGATCCTGGTAAACTCGTGATATGAAGTAAAATTCCGGATGACCGAATAGATTTCATGAATCACTTTTCCCGTAGTTTAATATAAAGACGCTCAAGCAGCTCCGAGAACGCTTGGCACCATTCCCGGCGCACGAAATCTCCCTCATCGACTCCGGCTTCGCATTGCTGATACATTTTTTTCGCGACCCAAAAACATAAATTTTGTGCCCTCCACAAATTCGGCACAAGCTGAATCAACCGAATTTTTTCCAAAAACCGGATCATGCTTTTCATTTGAATTGTGTCTTCGGGTGTATCACACCACTTCTCCATCATCCGCGTAATACACCGGGTCACAAGATAATTAAGGGTAATCTTATCAAGATCAACCGAAAGATTTTTGACTCCGTCAACCGTTCGATCGAGGGCATCGAAATCAAGATCATTATTTTCAAGAATCTTTCTTAATTCCGTGTGAATGATACACTCACTCGTCATCTTGAGAGCTTTGGGTAAGGGAAGTCCAAGCTGTCTTACGGCTTGCATCACAGGATAATGATTTCGATAGACTTGTGCTAAAGCATGTTCAACTTCCGCTCGCGATTTATCTAAGACATGTTCCATAATTTTTCTTTGTTCATCACGAAAAAGATGCCGGAATGAATAACTGTGACTTCCAAAATGTTTATCCATCAGTTGAATCATCCGTGTGACATCCCCTTTTTCGAAAACCAGGCTGATCTCTTCACACATCTTATGAAAAGCTGTGTCATCCTGATAATCCCGGACACCTCCCCAAAGATTGTGCTCACCTAAATGCAATATCGCAAACGTGACCAAACGTTCTTCCCACGTAATATCAGACACAAGTTTGGTTTTGCCAAAAGCCAGCCGGTGCTTTCCCGCTTCCAATACTTTGTGAGAATCGGATTCGGCCATGTAACTAAAAATTTGAATCCGATCAGGATAGTCAGAAAAAAGGCTGGAGACCGCGTAATGTCCGCCCACACGCAGCAAATCCAGTACAGCAGGCTGAACAATTGACTGATACGCCTCAGCCGCATTTTTATATTCCGCGGCATTGCTGGGAACCTTCTCCAAGAGAGGGATGAATTCGTCTTCAAAGGAATGCCCCGTCAAATTTTGAGCGAGCTGCATGGCCCGTGCCGCGTAAAAAAGATTCTGCATCGTCTCAATCCCGGTCACTTCATCAAAAAACCATCCGCAGCTGGTGTACATCAACATGGCATGATGAGACATCTCTAACAGCTGAAGCATCTGAGAATAATCATCTTTTTCTAATGTCCGGTTTGCGTGTTTTTTTAAGAACCCGCCGGCTGCTTTTGCATCACGTCTCAATATTACGTCAACATATTGATTCCGCACATCCCACGGATCTGAAACATAGGAACTCATCTTAGTCTCATATAATTGTGCTAAAGCTTCTCTCAACCAGTCAAAAGCGTTTCGTAATGGCTCACGCCACAATTGATTCCATTCAGGATGCTGTCCGCTTGAACATCCGCAATCGTTTTTCCAACGTCCCACCCCATGAGAACAACTCCACGCCGTGTCTTCGAGTATTTCTGCCTCCCACTCGGGAGGATTTTTCTCGAGATATTCTCCGTAAACCGTCAAATCCACATCCGGGTTTTGTTCAATTTGATACAGGGCGTACGACAAAGCCATCTCACCAAAATCATGATGGTGTCCGTATGTTTCTCCATCGGTAGCCACATGAACCAAACTTGACATTGTATCATCAGAGCCAAACGCGTTTAAAAGCCGGTTGGCAAACTGCTCCCCGTCCTTAAGTAAATGCTCAAACGCGATCGCTTGAGCCACGGGAGCGTCATAAAAAAACAAAACGATGCTCTGCCCCGAAGGAAGATGACACAAATACGGCTGCCGTGGATTTACTTTAGCTCCCTCGGTGTTTTCCAAGAACTTCTCCCCCATCTTTCTGACACGCTTTGCTTGAGAGGGAGACAAAATTGTAAATTTTATTCCATTCTCGGCCAAAACTTCTAATGTCGGGGTATTCACTGCCGTCTCGGGAAGCCACATGCCCTCGGGATCTCTTTTGAAATGCTCTTGAAAATCCCGAATGCCCCAAACAACCTGGGTCCATCGATCCCGGTCGTTCCCCAAAGGCATGATCATGTGATTGTAGGCTTGAGCGATCGCTGATCCGTGTCCGGAAAACCGTTTTTGGCTTTCCTTGTCCGCCTGAAGAATCGCCTCGTAAACATCCGGCTTCTTTTTTTTCATCCATTGGAGCAAGGTGGGGCCAAAATTAAAACTCATCCGGGAGTAATTGTTAACGATGTCAATGATACGCCCGTCCGAACCTAAAATACGCGACGCGGCATTGCGGGAATAACATTCGGCCGTAATACGATCATTCCAATCGTGATAGGGGTAGGCCGACTCCTGAAGCTCCACTTCATTGAGCCATGGATTTTCTCTCGGAGGTTGATAAAAATGTCCGTGAATACATATATTTTTACGACTCATGCGACCCACTTATTTATTTTATTTGTTTTTTAAACCACATCACTGACAAAGGAGGCAGCGTGAGCACTAAGGAAAAATCCCGTCCGTGCCAAGCATGTTCTTCGGCGATGAGAGTTTTTGGATTTCCAAGTCCGCTTCCGCCATATTTCGTGTCGTCACTGTTAAACAATTGCTCCCATTCCCCGCTGTCAGTTACACCCACGCGATAATCATGGCGAGGGGTCGGCGTGAAATTACAGACAGACATAATTTTCTCACGAGCCAATTTGTCCTTTCTTAAAAAACAAATAATACTCGACTCCCAATCACCGCCGTCAATCCATTCAAAACCTTCCGACGTAAAATCATCCTCATACAAACTCGGATGGCTCTTGTAAATAGCATTCAGATCCTTTAGCGTTCTTTGCAGATGGGCGTGCCGTGGCGTTTCCAATAAATACCAGTCCAAACTCCCGTCATGGTTCCACTCGTCCCATTGGCCGAATTCAGACCCCATAAAAAGCAGTTTCTTTCCCGGGTGAGAAAACATGTAACCGAAAAGAAGCCGCACATTAGCGAATTTTTGCCAATCATCCCCGGGCATTTTATTAAGCAATGATCTTTTTCCGTGCACCATTTCATCATGCGAAATTGACAAAACAAAATTTTCCGTAAACGCGTAAATCATACTGAACGTTAATTCGTTATGATGATGTTTTCGATAAATAGGATCCTTCGAGAAATACCGAAGCGTGTCATTCATCCAGCCCATGTTCCATTTGAGACCAAATCCGAGGCCGCCTAAATACGTCGGACGGGATACCATCGGCCACGCGGTGGATTCTTCAGCAATCATCTGCACATCCGGAAAAGATGAATATACTTCTTCGTTTAATGTTTTTAAGAAATGGATCGCCTCTAAATTTTCGCGGCCGCCATATTCATTGGGAATCCACTCGCCTTCTTTTCTCGAATAATCTAAATACAGCAATGAGGCCACCGCGTCCACGCGCAGCCCGTCGATATGGTATTTATCCAGCCAAAAAACGGCGTTGCTCACAAGAAACGCTCTCACCTCGTTCCGTCCGTAATTGTAAATATAACTGCTCCAGTCCGGGTGAAACCCCTTTTTCGAATCGGCGTGTTCGTAAAGATGTGTTCCGTCAAAATACACGAGTCCATGCTCATCCGAAGGAAAATGCGACGGAACCCAATCGACGATCACACCAATATCCTTCTGATGAAAGCTGTCGACCAAAAACATAAAATCCTGAGGCGTTCCGTATCTGTTCGACGGAGAAAAATACCCCGTGACTTGATATCCCCAGGATCCAAAAAACGGATGCTCCATCACAGGCATCAATTCGACATGTGTAAATCCCATGTCTTTCACATATTAGGGAAGCTCTTCGGCTAATTCACGGTACGAAAGCGAATGAAACGGATTGTCAGGTTTTCGTTTCCATGACCCTAAATGCACTTCATAAACAGACATGGGGCTGTTGAGCGCGTTTCGATCCTTTCGCTTGTTCATCCAAGATTGATCCTGCCACTCATACTCAAGATTCCAAACTACCGAGGCTGTTTTGGGCGGTACTTCCCAGAGATAAGCGTACGGATCACCTTTATCAACCGTAAAATCACCGTTACAGGACTCAACGCGATATTTGTAGCACATCCCTGTCTTGACTCCGGAAACAAACCCTTCCCAAATACCCGATTCATCCCAGCGAACACTGAGCGGATGTCCCGTGGGATTCCAAGCGTTAAAATCTCCGATTACCGATACAGCCTTCGCGCTCGGGGCCCATACCGAAAACAAGGTCCCCTTGACTCCGTCAACCTCCATCACATGGGCCCCCAATTTGTCATAAAGGCGAAAGTGTGATCCGCTTTTAAATAAAAAAATATCTTCATCCGTCAAACGGCTGATACCGTGTTGAACACCCGTACTGTTGCTCGGCTTTTGATTCATAATAACGTTTGATTTTTGAATTAGGAAATTTTTTCCAACCTGAAAATTTGCGCGGGACACTTCCGTGGATCGAGCTTCACAATATTGCGCTCGTTCGTCCACGTGGTTTTGACTTCCGTTAAAACATCTTCAACTTGATAGGGTCGATCCTTATCAAATCCCCAATCTAAAACGGGGATGTCAACCCAGCCTGACTGCGTGCCCTGGGGATCTAAATTGACAACCACAATAAAAATTTCCGCGGTGTCCCGGCTCATTTTTGAATAGCATAATATGTGTTCGCTCTCAGATCGATGAAATCGAATGTTTCTTGTCGTTTGAAACGCATCATACTTCCGACGGATATGATTCAATTGTGTAATAAAAGGCCTCATGGAATCCGCCGCCCCCAGGCGCCAATCCTTAATTTCATACTTTTCATTATCCGCATACTCTTCTTTACCGGGAGTAGGCTGATTTTCGCACAACTCATACGCAGGCCCATAGATGCCGTAATTACTACTCATGGTCGCGGCCAAAACAAGCCGGATCACAAAAGCGGCTCGATCAGCGTTCTGCAGATAAATGGATAAAATATCCGGCGTATTCGGCCAAAAATTCGGCCGAAAGTATTCCTTAGCTTCTGTTTTTGTTAACTCTGTCAAATATTTGATAAATTCTTTTTTGGTCGTGCGCCACGTAAAATAAGTATAAGACTGGTGAAATCCCAGTTTGGCCAAATGACGCATAATCTTGGGCCGGGTAAAGGCCTCAGCGAGAAAAATCACATCAGGATGTGATTTTTCAACTTCCCCCAACAGCCACTGCCAAAAGACATACGGCTTTGTGTGCGGATTGTCCACACGAAAAATGCGCACACCTTTCTCGATCCAAAAATCCACAATGCTTTTGAGCTCCTTCCATAGATTTTTTTGATCCCGGGTCTCAAAATTAAAAGGAATAATATCTTCATATTTTTTGGGAGGATTTTCAGCGTACTGCACCGTCCCGTCCGGACGCCATTTGAACCACTCGGGATGCTCGTTTTCGTACGGATGATCCGGTGAGCACTGAAACGCTAGATCCAAAGCTATCTCCATACCGAGGGATTTTGTTTTTTTCACAAGACGTCTAAAATCTTTTATTGTGCCGAGTTCGGGATGAACCGATTTGTGTCCGCCTTCGGCGCTCCCAATGGCCCACGGACTGCCCGGATCACCGGACGCGGCCCCAAGCACGTTATTTTTTCCCTTGCGGTTTGTCACACCGATCGGATGGATCGGAGGAAAATACACAACATCAAATCCCATAGCCGCGATATCGGGCAAAATCTTTTCACAATCTTTAAAAGTGCCGTGTTGGAGTGAATTTTCTTTCGTCGAGCGGGGAAACAATTCGTACCAGGAGCTAAATAAGGCACGTGTTCGATGAACTTTAACTTGAAGCTTCTTGTTATATTCTGTTATGAAAGAAGGAGTGATAGATTCACGAATGGATTGATTGTATTTCTCGTTTTGGATAAACAAACGAATAGCTTTGTCGTTTTTGAGCATGTTAAATTTTTTAAATATGGATTCTAAAATTTTCTTTTTATTTCCTTTGGCTTGTTTAACCCCCTTCTTGAGAAATGCGGCCCCGATTCTTAAATCCACACTGATATCTTGTCCGACATCCATCTTTTTTATTAAATTGAGGCGCCATGTCTCATAATGATCCATCCATCCGCGCACAGTGTATTCATAAGGCTCCAAGCCCTCGCACACAAAAGACGCGCTCCACACATCATTGGCAAGAGGTCTCATGGGTTTTGTCTTCCAGGTTTTGGCAGACATTGGACGCCACATCAATAGAACGGCCAGTTGCTCATGCCCATCGGCAAAAACATCCGCCTCCACCCTGACTCGCTCGCCCAATACCCGCTTGATCGGAAATTCGCCGCCGTCAATCTGAGGCCTAAGGTGTTCAATAATAACGCGTTTATGTCCTTCATACACCATGCACTATCCTTAGGTATGGACCCGTTAAGCCCCGTATTTTACATGGTTTCCGTCCTAAAACAAGGGATGATTTATGGGCTTATTTGGATACCGGGGAGGGTTTGACGTGCCAGATATCATGCGCGTATTCTCTGATGGTCCGATCAGACGAAAATTTGCCCATATGAGCCACATTCTGAATGGACATGCGTGTCCAAGAATCTTTGTCCTGATAGGCTTTTGAAACACGCTCCTGACAGGAAATATATTTGTCAAAATCGGCTAAGACCATGTAAGGATCCCCGTCGCGGGTACATCTGTCCGCAATCGGCTGAAAAATCCCGGGCTCGCCCGGACAAAAAAGATCGCCTTGGATGAGTTTAAGAACTTCTTGTAAAAGAGGCGAATCCTTGAGAAAGCCTTCGGGTTGATATCCCTTGTTTTTCAAGCCCTCGATCTCTTGGGCCGTGTGCCCGAATATAAAAATATTTTCTTCACCCACTTCTTCTTGTATTTCAATGTTCGCTCCATCCAATGTACCGATCGTCAGAGCTCCGTTCAAGGCAAATTTCATATTACCCGTGCCGGACGCTTCAAATCCGGCTGTGGAAATCTGTTCCGAGAGTTCCGCCGCCGGAAATATTTTTTCGGCCAAACTCACCCGGTAATTCGGCAAAAACACAACTTTTAAAAGATCCCTTACATCAGAGTCCTGATTGATCACAAACGAGATATTGTTAATAAGCTTTATGACTAGCTTCGCGAATGTGTATCCCGGAGCTGATTTTCCGGCCACAATCAACGTGCGAGGGATTTCAATATTTTCATGCGATTCTTTAATCCGGATGTACATCCCGATGGCGTAAAACGCAAACAAGAGCTGGCGTTTGTATTCGTGGAAACGTTTAATCTGAACGTCAAACAGACTGTTAGGATCCACACGAATAGACACTGTATCGTAGATAATATCTGCCAGACTCTTTTTATTCGCATATTTAATTTTTTGCCATTCCTTATGAAAGGATTTATTGCCGGCATACTTGGATATTTTTTTTAAGCACGATAAATCCGATATCCATTTGTTTCCGATTTTTCCGGTGATCAGATCCGCCAATCGGGGATTAGATTTTTTAAGCCAGCGTCGTTGTGTAATCCCGTTTGTTTTGTTGTTGAACCTCTCGGGATACAATTGATAAAAATCATGGAATATTTTTTCTTTGAGTATTTTTGTGTGAAGCTTCGATACCCCGTTGATGGATCGCGATCCGACAATGGACAAATGCGCCATGCGGATTCTTTTGGGGTCTTCCTCCTCAATGAGCGACATCCTCCGGATACGTTCTATGTCCCCCGGATATTGTTTTAGGACTTCTTTTAAAAATCGATGATTGATTTCGTAAATAATTTGCATATGCCGGGGCAGCAGCCTCTCAAACAAAGGAATCGACCACGCCTCCAGGGCCTCGGACAAAATGGTATGATTTGTATACGCAAATGTCCGTATCGTGATGTCCCAGGCCTGATTCCAAGAAAGAAGCTCTTGATCCATCAGTATCCGCATCAATTCCGGAATCGCGACAGCCGGATGAGTGTCATTGAGCTGAATGACGGCCTTGTCGGGGAAATATTTCAGGTGTTTATTTTCGGCTTTAAACCGTCTCAAAATATCCTGTAAAGACGCCGTGACAAAAAAATACTGTTGCTTAAGACGTAATTCTCTTCCCGCAAACATGGAATCATTCGGATATAAAACGCGTGAAATATTTTCCGTCATGGCCTTCTTTTCACACGCGGCCATATAATCGCCGCTGTTAAAATAATCCATATCAAACTCTTCGGTGGCCACAGCGGCCCACAGCCGCATCGTGTTCACGTTCTTGGTCGCGTATCCGGGGACCGGTGTGTCGTAAGGAAGAGCGTACACATCATCCGTGTTTTCCCAGAAAAATTCCCATGTGCCGTTCTTTCGTTTTTCGCAGCGTGTTGTTCCGTAAAATTTGACGCGATACGTGTATTCGGGCCGCGCGATTTCCCACGGATTGGAAAATTTCAACCATTCTTCTGGTTTTTCAACCTGCCATCCGTTTTGGATCTCCTGGTTGAACATCCCGTACTCGTAACGGATACCATAGGCGTGCGACGGAATTTCCAGCGTCGCCATCGAATCTAAAAAACAGGCCGCGAGCCGTCCCAGGCCGCCGTTACCCAGAGCCGCGTCCACCTCAACATCCCGCAGCTGATCAACATCCAAATCTAATAATTTCATCGCCTTGTCACACGTCTCTTCGAGCCCGAGATTCAAAAGACTGTTGCCGAGCGTTCTTCCGATCAGGTATTCAAACGAGAAATAATAAACACGTTTGACATTTTTGTGGTGATAGGACTGCTGGGTCTTGATCCAATTCGAAACAAGACGATCCCGAATGGTGTACGCCAAGGCCAAAAAACAATCCAGTTCTGTCGCGGAGTATTCGTCTTTGGCTAATTTCTGCTCCAGATTATAAAGAAAAGATGCCGCGATAGATTTTGGGTCGTTTTTGTGAGCTTCAAGGAGGATTTTTTTGTGTTGTATTTTTTTCATGGTGGGCGTAAAAACCCCCTTTGTCCTCAGATGCTCTTTTCCGGCTCTAGGGATTCCCTATAAAACGCTTACCCTCCGCGGATGAATAGGAAAGATGTGCATTATCCATACAAAAAACTATGTGTCGACTTTCACAAGTCTTTCTGCTTCGGCCCAGTCTTCTTGATCATGGCCATGTTCTTTTCCACGCTCAATAAACAACCAGTACGCTTGCTGCTGAACTTTTTCGGTAAAGTTTACCGATGAACCGTTACCGCGAATTTTTTTGATACGGTTGGTCTTTGTGATCGCGATTTTTCTCTTCGTCTGCGCGGCTGATTCCGTCTTTCTCTTACGAATGATTCTTGTTCGCATATTATGTCACCCCCTTCGCCCTTCAAGTCCCTATTGATGAGAATCGAAAATTTAGCATGTTTTGGTACTGTTGGCAATCTCTTTTTTAGAAAATCCTTGTGAAAAAAACAGGCGCTTTAGGCACGATAATAAACTGTTATTACACAAATACTTAGAAAAAAACAAACTTAGATTACTGTCCCGTCCGGAATGATGGCTCCCTTCGGGATAATCACGATCTCATCACGAATAATGTAATTGGCCTCATCCGCTTCCGTGAGATTCCGTTTGTTTTCAATGCACACATTGCTTCCGATACGTACATTTTTATCAATAATGGCTCTCTTTATCACGGTGTTATGCCCAATCCCCATGATCGGAAGCCCTTTTTCTCCGGAGCGATTTATGTCATCCAGTGTCTCATAATAATCGTTTCCGATGAGAATCGCGTCCTCAATGGTTGTGTCTTCAGCAATGCGGCTGCGCAATCCAACAACGGAATGACGAATGTGAGATCCGTTTAAGACAATGACCCCTTCAGCCACAATCGAATTTGCAATTTCACACCCGTTAAATTTCGAGGGAGGAAGATAGCGTGGGCGCGTAAAAAACGGCCAATTAGCGTCAAAAAGATCCATGGGCGGAATCGGATCTGTAAACGCCAAATTTTGTTCATAATAGGATCTGATCGATCCCACATCCTGCCAATACCCCTCATATTCATACGCGACGGTATGCTTTCGAGGAAAAGCTTCCGGAATAATCTCTTTTCCAAAATCATCTTTATCGCTCGTCAAAAGGATGTCTACAAGCGCATCTTTATTAAAAGCATAAATGCCCATGGAGGCTAAAAAACGGCGCTCTCCGTTAGAAGAAATAAGAAGATTTTCTACGGTCGCCTTTTCTTTGGGCTTCTCAACAAAATTGTTCACATGAAAATCCTCGTCGACTCCGACAACCCCAAATCCGCTAATGTCACTCGTCTCAGGCATCACATTGCACGCAATCGTAATGTCTGCCTTTTTAACAATATGGTAGTTTAAGAAATGCCGCAAATCCATCTTGTAGAGTTGATCCCCCGAAAGCACAATTACATAATCAATTTTAACTCCCGGATCTTCAAAATGCTTGAGACACCGCCTCACCGCGTCAGCCGTCCCTTGATACCATTCTGATGTTTCTTGGGACAGTTCGGCCGCAAGCACTTCCACAAAACCCCTTCTAAAAGGGGCCAGGGGATACGTCCGTGAGACATGCCGATTAAGAGATCTGGAATTGAACTGGGTCAGAATATAGATACTATCAAAGCCCGCATGCAGACAATTACTGATCGGGATATCGATCAGGCGGTACCGACCGGCAAACGGCACAGCCGGTTTGGACCGATCCTTCGTCAGCGGATATAGACGGGCTCCCTGCCCTCCACCCAATATGACACACGCGACATTGTACATAACCCTTATCCTTGTAGATCAACATAAATGGTATTTTTTGCGAAAACGGGTATTATATCAAGACCTTGCCCCTTTGAATATAAAAAATTCTCTTGACCCCACCTAAAAAAAACCTATCCTTGAGAGATCTTTAATGTCACTCACAGGGAATACCGTATGAAAACCTTAATCCTGACAAACGAATATCCCCCCAACGTCTACGGCGGGGCCGGTATTCATGTGGAGCACTTATGTGAGGCTTTATCCAAACTCATTGAGGTGGATGTCCGCTGTTTTGGGAATCAATCTCTCTCCAGAAAAAGCCTGCGTGTCCATGGATTTCCCGCAGAAAAGATCCCCGGCTCCTATCCGGAGCACCTCAAAAACATCTACCAAACGGTCTATCGAAACACCTCCATGGCGATGAAAAAAACCGATGCCGACATCGTCCACTGCCATACCTGGTACACACACCAGGCCGGGATCTCTCTCAAGCTGCTTAATCACCTTCCGTTGGTCATCACGGTCCACTCCCTGGAACCTCTAAGGCCATGGAAAGAAGAGCAGCTCAAAAGCGGCTATCGGTACTCCTGCTGGGTCGAAAAAACGGCCCTTGAAATGGCGGATGCCGTGATTGCTGTGTCCACCAGTACCAAAGAGGACATCTTAAAGCACTTTTGTGTGTCCGAAAAAAAGATCCATGTCATCCCCAATGGGATCGACACAAATGTTTATCAAAAAGTCCTCAAGCGTGATGCCCTGGACAAACACAATATTCCTTCATCACTCGACTATGTCCTTTTTGTGGGACGCATCACACGCCAAAAAGGAATCAGCCATTTTTTGGACGCTGCCAAAGATTTGCCGGATAACCTCGGGGTCGTTCTCTTGGCAGCCTCTCCGGATACACCCAAAATCAAAAATGAATTCGAATCAAAATATCACAAACTTAAGAAAGCAAAATCACATGTTTATTGGATTGATAAAATGGTATCCCGTGAAGACTTGGTTCAATTTTATTCCCACGCATCGATTTTTTGCTGCCCATCTATGTACGAACCTTTCGGAATCATCAATTTAGAGGCCATGGCATGCGTGACACCTGTTGTGGCATCCGCTGTCGGTGGGATCCCGGAAGTTGTTTCAGACGGACAAACAGGTCACCTTGTCCCTGTCGATACGAACCATCCGCAAAACTTCGCCAAAGACCTTGCCCGGACTATCACTAAACTCTATCAGGACAAAGACCTTCTTTCAAAAATGGCCGCGGCCGCAAGACAACATGTCTCGGATCACTTTTCCTGGGCTCATATCGCAAACACAACACGCGCCCTGTATAAAAGAATTTTGAAATAAAAACAATAGGCTTAAAAAGGGTCTTCCCGCGGGTTTATTCTCCAACAGCCCGAGACGTGTCCGGCTCATCCAATTCTTCGACACGAGCCATCTTTTCTAAATGAAGTTTCAAAATCTTCGGATCAAAACTCTCTAATTCGATATTTTTAGGAAACCCTATTTGGTTGGAATACACCCTTATTTTCTGCACACCGGGCTCCAGTCGAATTTTCGGGGAAAATTTAATGCGATCCCCCGTCAAAAAGATAAAAAGCCGTCTTGGACCGCGTAATGTCACTTCGAGCACACGCGGCTCGAGCTCAACGACCTCCCATGTTTGGGGCAAAACACCGAGCTCAATCGGTACAGAAAAATTTCTATAGATTTCTTTGGATCCATGCACAAGGACAAACCATAAAACTAAGGATAACAGTAGGGCCATGATTTTTTCGCGATAATTTTTTTTAAACACATTTTTCCAAACGGTTTTAGAACGGACCGGGCTGACTTCATGGTAAAACTTTTCCAAAATTTTAATCAATTGATCCGGATCTCTGACTTCATGAATGGCCCCGCGATGCGCAACCGATATGGCCCCGCTTTCTTCGGACACAACAAGGCACATGGCGTCTGTTAGCTCCGTTAGTCCGAGAGCGGCAGCATGACGCGTTCCGCCCCAGGCGACTTTTTTTAGATTTTTGGAGAGCGGTAAATGGCAGGAAAATTGAATAATGCGATTCCCTTTTATAACAACCGCCCCGTCATGGCCGATAGAATTCGGATCAAACAGACTTTTCAAGATCGGCTCGCTCATTTCTCCGAACAAATCCACGCCCCCCGTCAAATGCCGCAAAAGAAGGTCTTTGCCGACCAAAACGATCAACGATCCATGTTTTTGCCGCGAAAAGTCAAGAAGGCATCTGACAAGGGTTTCGGTTTCTTCCCGTGTCAATTGGGTAACCTTCCTGCGGGTGAGGCGTCTCTCAAGGCTCCATACAGCGACTTTCTCAAAAATATTGCGCAATTCTTCCTGAAAAATCACAACCATGGCAATAAGAATAATCGCAAAGAATTGCTCAAACATTGTGGCCGTCATAATCAGATTAAACAGGCGGGTTAAAAGATACATACCGGCCACAATGAGGATACCCGTTAAAACAAAGGCCGCGCGTGTCTTTTTGAACCAAACAAGGACAAGATAAATCAGAAGCGCCATAAAGGCCACATCCAAAAAACCGGATAAACCAAACACTTCTAACCAGGATTTTTCAAACATCGGGGCCCTTTCAAACAACGTGAAACAAAATCATGTTATGAATTGTAAGCGATTCAGAAAAAAGTTTCTAGAGAATAATGAGTTTTCTTACCAATCAGGACGTTTCACCATCTGGGCTTCATCATAGATAAACAGGTGCTTCTCTTCATCAAAGTCTTTGATTTTGGGGATCTGGTAAGGGGATGTCGATAAAAAATCTTTTTTAGTTTTCTGGAATGATGTGCGGAAATTTTCGATCAGACTCGGGATAATCCGGGAGCCTTGGATCGGTAAATAACAGCGATTTCCCTGAGGGGCTCCTTTGGCCCCATGTAGGACCTGCTCCAAATCTCTAGCCCCCGACGAGCTTCCGGAAAACATTTTATCCAAACCCGCGGAAGCCGTTCTTAATCCGTGTTTGCAGGCGGTACACTGGTTGCAGGATTCGACATAGAGAAACCGGGCCATCGCCTGTGTAACCCGGCCCATATCCGTTTTGTCGTCAAAAACAATGAACCCGGCAGAGCCGAGGCCTGATCCAATACCCTTCAATGCGCCAAACTCACACGTTGTATCAAAATCTTTGGCCAGTATTACCCGCGATGAGACTCCGGATAGAGCCGCAACTAATCGGCGGCCCGCCCCGGCTCCACCCGCGATATCGTTAAGCAAATGTTTGATGGTCACACCGGCTTCCATCTCAAACACACCCGGCCTTGCGACGTCGCCGCAAACGGTAAAAATCAAGAGCCCGGGCGTATCCTCTGTTCCGAGAGTGCGAAATGATTTTGCACCATTGCGAATGATGCTGCTGACACGCGCATAGGTCTCGACATTATTCACAAGGGCAGGATTCGGATGAACAAGGTTCCCAAACAATCCAACTTCATACGGAGGATAGTGAGCCTCTCTCGGACAAGGCTCGGCTCCCTCAATCACATTGAGGAGGGCTTTTTCTTCCCCGAATAAATACTCTTCCGGTCCACGAATAACTTTGATTTTGATTTGATCAAATAAACCGAGAGATGTCATTTCTTCAATGGCTGATTCAACACGGCTCAATTCTTTTTTAAAAGAGCCTTTCATCGCAATATACAATTGATCGGCAGAAAGGACATGCGCGGCAATGAGCATCCCCTCTAAAGTCGCGTACGGATTTTTTCTCAATAAAAACCGATCCTTAAACGTTCCCGGCTCTCCCTCGGCTCCGTTGCATACGACAAACCTTTTTTTACAAGAGTGATGCGATAATCCCGACCATTTCACGCCCGTTAAAAATCCGGCTCCGCCCCGGCCCCGCAATCCTGAGTCGAGAACTTCTTTTAATATCGCATCCGTCGTCAAGCCCCGGGCTTTGGTAACAACATCCTCGCCTTGAGCGCTCGCATATTCCGAATACGTTCGATAGGCCGTGTCGGGAATAAGGCGATGCAGCTCTCTTGCTTGGTCTTTCAACATATGAATCTCCAAAAAAAACGAACTCCAAAAAAATGCGCCCACCAGGGGTCGAACCTGGAACCTTCGGCTTCGTAGGCCGACACTCTATCCAGTTGAGCTATAGGCGCTTAAAAATTAGTAATTTGTAAAAAACTTCATCCTGCGTATCTTTAAATCTTTATCTTTTATTCATCAACCCTTTATCCAGTTGAGCTATGCCGAATGAAGCTTCCCAAGAAGAGTTTCTTCGGCATCCCGAAGCTATACTTCCTGGGCCTCCTCATTCGGGATGGGCGCTTAGTTTTATAGAAGATTTCCAAAAAATAAAGCCCCATTATAACGATGCCATGGGGCTTTATCAAGAAAATCTCAGTATTTGATCGAGAAGTTTACATGCTTAGTTTTATGCCTCCTGAAACATAAAAAGAATCAACACCATTTCCAATTTCTAGATCCGTTGACCATGATTGAAAACCGCCTTCGATAAATACGGCCGTATTGTCGGTTACATAATAATCAGCGCCGCCGCCGAGCTTAAATGCATAATCTTCCCCTTCGTCATCTGTGACACCGGGCTGACTGGCATCTGAATCCCAGAACACTATGCCCACGCCCCCAAGGACGTATGGAACAAGCGTATAGTCGGTAAATTCAAGCGGGTATTTTCCAATGAGGATAAAGTACAAGGGAATAAATTCGATTTCACCAAGTTGACCGCCCGCAGCCCCTCGGTTGTCAACATCATAACTCGTCCATCCCGTCTCAATTCCCGCCTCTAGATAGGGCGTAAAATCGTATGTCAATCGGGCGCCGATATTCCAATCACTATCAACATCACTGGATTCGGAAAACCAACCTCCTCCAAAGAGGCTGATATTGAGATAACCAGCGTCTAGATCCTGCGCATGAACAACCTGGGATAAAGCCAAAACAAGAGCAAAACTTAGAACTCCAACAAACTTTTTCATGCCCACTCCTTTCTATGAAATAAAAATGTACGAACGGGTAAATTGAGCTTACGATAAACCCAAAGGACGCGACTCAAATAACAGATACATCAGGCAATTGCGAATTGTTTCTATTATCCAAAAAGCCCGTTAAATGTCAAATGGATTTTCCCCCGCACCAGTCACTTTGGGGGAAAATCAGGTATGTCCCTGGAAGAGGGAAGGTGGGGGGCTAAATGAGGGAGGAGCCTGTCTTGAGATTCCAATCGACTATTTGGTTGATAATATTCAATACAATTTTATCCTGATCTTCGCTCAATATATCTGCGAATTGAATACCCAACTCGGTTTTGAAAGGATTCACATCCCTGGACCAAACCACATCAGCATTAGATTGAAGGATTTGGAACGGATATTGGAGCTGAAATTTGACTTTCAAATCATTATTTTTCTTCTCTAAATCCATCAGAAGGCGAGGGTCCAATTTATACACATATACACTCATCCCTCCCCCGCTGAGACTGACGAGCCGGCTTTTAACTTTAACCGGGATACGAGTAAAACCCTGTTTCCTCGTAAAATACATATAAACATCTGAATCAAAAGGAATCCGCATGAAATGACGCCGGTCTACATTCGGGTCGGCTTGGATATTATCTAATTTGGGCATTTGAGTCATGGGAGACTCCGGCTGTTGAAAGCGTTTTCATTCTTATTAAAAGTCGCATATTTTGGATGTCTCTGTCAACTTTTTTTTATATTTTCTCTAAGATCAACGTTATCAAA
>JADFSZ010000010.1 GCA_022560555.1 PVC group bacterium | reverse complement strand
AGGATGCCTACGGAATCAAGGTTCAGGTTCATACGGATCCAAAAAATCATAAAAAATTCATTACTTGTCAACCGGCGGTGAATTATGAAAAATGATGTTAAAACTTATCATATTACCTGCATCATGGCGGGGCTCGTGATTCTTTTGACCGTCATGGCTTTCGCGCCTTTTATTGGACCTACAAAACTGCTGTTCTCGGATGTGTTTAATTGGAGCCATATTCAATCAGGGACAGCCCAAACCGTGATATTTTTTCAGATTCGTCTTCCACGGGTCATACTAGCGTGTTTGGCGGGAGCGGTTTTGGCCATGAGCGGTGTTGTTCTACAAGCCCTTCTTAAAAACCCCCTGGCGACACCTTTTACGATTGGGATTTCAGGCGGGGCTTCGTTGGGGGCTGTTTTAGCTGTTCGTTTTGGAGGTCCATTTGTTTTAGGAGCTTATTCCATTGTGTCCTTTTCGGCGTTTTTGGGAGCTATGTCTGTGATGGGAATAATGGTTCTTATTGCTAAACGAAGACACCAGCTATCAACAGCGACCATTCTCTTGGCGGGCGTAACGATCAATTTTTTTGTGTCGAGTTTTATCACTCTCCTCAATTTCTTTTCTGATTTTCTCAGTACGCGGCGTATTGTAATTTGGCTTATGGGAGGGATTGATGTTGTCAGCTATGGGCAGATTTTAGGGATCTTGCCTTTTTTAGCGATAGGGTCTTTTATCATCTTCCGGCACGCGAAATCGCTTAATATACTTTCTCTTGGCACAGAGATGGCCTCGGGTCTTGGGCTCAATGCCGAACGGGTCCAGTGGCTTCTCCTTTTTGCCTCATCTCTTGTGATTGCTTCTGTAGTATCTTTGACGGGACCTATCGGATTTGTAGGCCTCATTGTGCCGCATATTATGCGCATGATGTTCGGTGCGGATCACAGGCTGCTTCTTTGGATTTCTGCTATCGGAGGCGCTATCCTTCTTGTGGTATGCGATACTTTGGCTAGAACAGTTATTGCTCCGATTGAAATTCCTGTCGGTTGCATCACGACCATGCTTGGAGGGCCATTTTTTATATGGCTTCTAAAGAAAAAGATGAGTGAAGATGGCCAATTTTAGGGAAAGAACAATATTAATGAAAAACATTTTAAGTGAAAAACAATTTTAAGATGAAAACGAAAAATTATGATCAAGCCGAAAAAAACTCAGCGCTTAAAGTTTCTAAGAAGACAGGCTTATTTGTTAGCTGGAGTACGGGAAAAGACAGCATGTATATGCTTCAGGAATTAAAAAAGAAAAAAGAGTATCATGTTGATCGCTTGGTAACGACGATTAATCAGAAATACAAACGGGTATTTATGCATGGGATTTCTTTAAAACTTCTTAGAAGACAGGCTGAATGTCTTGGAATTCCGATCGATATTGTTGAAATTCCCGATGAAGCGTCCAATGAAGAATATGAGAAATCTATGATGAAGATTATTCACGAAGCCGAAGCGGCAGGAGTTGAACATATGGCGTTCGGGGATTTGTTTTTGGAAGATGTCCGTGATTATCGTATCAAACAGTTATCTTCGACCCGGATCAAACCTTTATTTCCGTTGTGGCTGAGGCCGACGGATGATCTGATCTTGGAAATGATGAGGTGTGGTATAAAAGCCTTGGTTAGTTGTGTGGACACGCGAAAGCTATCGGTAGATTTTCTGGGACGTTTAATTGATGATGAATGGCTTAAGGCTCTTCCTCCGGATGTGGATCCGTGTGGAGAGAAGGGGGAGTTTCATTCGTTTGTGGTGGATGGCCCTCTATTCCGGGAAGCCATTCGGTATCATGTGTCCGGGTGTGTCCAAAAAGGTCCTTTTGCATTTGCGGATATTGTTCTCGCCTAAGCCTGCATTTTACCCTTCAAATGTGTTAAAATAATCTATATAAAGCTACGTGAACCCCATCGAAAGAATCCGGCCTGTGACACAAGCATCCCAGGATCAAAAGTGGTATGTCCTCCGTGTGAAGGCCCGCCATGAAAAAATAGTTGAGAAGCTCTTAGGCAAAAAGGGGGTCACAATATTTTTGCCTGTAAGGAAAATCCAGAGAAAATGGTCTGACCGCAAAAAAATGGTTACGTTCCCCCTGTTTCCGGGATATCTGTTCGTTTTTACAAAAATTTCTCAAAAAAGAGAAATTTTGACTACGAATGGAGTGGTTCAAATTGTCGGAAAACCATCACCAATAAGCGTTCCAGTGGAGCAAATTGACTCAATTCGTAAGTTTGTTGAGCTAAAAGTGGAGATTGATCCTTATCCTCACTATACCCCCGGTAGACGTGTTGAGGTTCGACGCGGGGTTTTTAAAGGGATCACAGGAGTTCTTGAACGCAAAAAGGGTAAGTATCGCTTGGTCATCAACATTGATTTAATCCAGCAAAGCGCTAGTGTTGAAATTGATGCGGATGATGTGGTTTTATGTGATTAGCCCTTTTAACATGATGAAAATAAATGTTTTGTGGAATCAATGGAATCCGATTAGAATGCCCTAAATTCTTACGAAGGACTCTTTGTATGCTTGAAGCCATAAAAGACCAAAATCCCTGGTGGACGGACCCTTCCTGGACATTTGAGGGGGTTGAACGCAATGTGTTTAAATTTGTTGGTGCCAACAAAGATGATATTTCCGTTCTTTTGATTAAGGGGCCCGTCTGTTCAGGAAAAACCTTTCTCTTAAAACAATTTGTTCACTATCTCATCAAACAAAATACCCGCCCGGAGTCCATCTTGTACTTTAATCTCAACGAAAAGGCTGCGGTTGAACTTTTGAATAAAGGGTATAAATTTGTAAGCTTTTTAAAGGATAAAACAAAAAATACCGAAGGAAAAGTATATTTGCTTTTTGATGAAATCCAGGAACTTCCCGATGATGACGTGATTCAGATGCTGGCAAGTCATATTCGCTTTAAGATTATTATGGTGAGTTCTTACCAGTCGGATATTGTGAAGAAAATTTCTCAAAGCCTGTTGGGCCGGACGACAACATTTTATATGTTCCCATTTTCGTTTCGGGAATATCTTTTTACGAAAACAAAAAACCCGGATACCCTTCAAAAGCTTCACAGCCTTGAAGCTCTGATGCGTTTCCTTATCATTGATCCCGAAGATACTTTTCCTCAACTCAAAGAATTTTATAGCCGCAATCAAGCCGTATTTGACTTTATTGAAAAACATTTTCTCGAATATGCCGTTTATGGCGGATACCCTCAGGTTATTTTTCGAAAAGCCGGATCAAATGTTTTTGATTCGGTTTTTAACATCATTAAGAAGTGCCTGGAAAGTGTTCCGGAATCCGGAAACAGGATTCAACCGGATATCCAATTGTATGTGGGGATTCTGGAACGTATTGCCAAAGAAGAGCTTTCTGAGCCGGATTATGACGCGGGAGAATTGCAATCCGGCCTGACAAACGCGCATTTGATCATGCCGATAAGAGCGTTTAATCCCGACCGGGAAATGCGCAGCCTTATGCCCGTGAGATTTGTTTTAACGGATCATGGGATGCGAAATATTCTTTGCGGATACAAAGCGATCCAAGAACCTGTAGGGCAAACCATCGAACTTCTCAAAAATTTGATGGTCACTCAACTGAGCAAGTTTCTGTATTTTGATGAAATGAAAAGCAAAGATCTGTACTATCTCTTCAATGCGGGACGTTCGTATTATCGTTATGTATTTTGTGACACGCTTGACAATATTTATCCCATCGGCTTCGTGCCCGATGAAGACTTGAAAAAAAATATTAAGCAAACCGAATCAGAGTTTCCTTACGGGATTTTATTTACCACCGGCGAATTTAAAATACTCGCCTCGCGTAAAAAACGCGTATTCCTTTTGCCCTACCTGTTTCTTGCAGGCATATAACATGATCCAAAAATCCTTCAATCATTTGGACCAAGCCATCCTTGAAAAATTGAAAGCTATCTGCGGGGAAGGGCGGGTTCTGTCTTATGGGTCAAACCTTGAAAAGTATTCTCGTGATGAATCGAATCAGGAATCCGCCGAACCTGATGTCGTTGTTTTTCCCGAGGAGGCTTCGGAAGTATCACGCATACTCAAATTAGCCAACAAAACAGGTATTCCTGTAACTCCGCGCGGCACCGGGACAGGAGTGACGGGAGGGGCTGTTCCGTGCCTAGGAGGGATTGTCATGGCGATGGAGCGGATGAATAAAATTTTGGATATTGACGTTGATAATTTGATGGCTGTTGTTGAGGCGGGTGTCATCACGGACGACCTAAAAAGAAAAGTAGAGGAAAAGGGGCTTTTTTATCCTCCGGATCCTTCAAGCATGGATATGTGTACGATCGGAGGAAATTTGGCGGAATGCGCGGGAGGCGCGATGGCTGTTAAATACGGAGTCACAAAAGATTATGTGTGCGGACTGGAGGTTGTTTATCCTGACGGAACGTGTGAAAAACTCGGAGGAAAGATTGTCAAAAATGTGGCAGGCTATGATCTCATACAGCTTCTTATTGGTTCCGAAGGGACATTGGGAGTGATTACGCAAGTGACACTCAAGCTTATTCCAAAACCAAAATACTCGGCAACACTTCTCGTGGCCTTTAATTCAACGGATACATCAGCATGTGTTGTGAGTGAAATTTTGAAACAGAAAATTGTTCCGGCCGCAATGGAGTTGTTAGATGAACGCTGTATTTGTGCCGTGGAAAAATATCTCAATTGCACGTTTCCTTATTCAAAAGCTAAAGTTTTGGTGCTCATCCGGCTTATGGAACATCATGAGAGTGTTATAAGCAATATGATTCAGGATATCAAGAAGGTGTGCAAGCGGTTTCAACCTCAATATATCAAAGAAGCGTTCTCAAGCAAAGAAGAAGACGTTCTTTGGAAGGTCCGGCGATCTGTTCGCCCGGCATTAAAAGCCTTGTCTCCCGATAAAATCAGTGAAGATATTATTGTCCCACGTCGCGAAATCTCTCGGGCGATTAAGGCCATCGAAGCTTTGGCAAAGAAACATCAGATGGAGATATTTTGTTATGGTCACGCGGGGGACGGGAATTTGCATGTTCAAGTATTACGTATCAAAGAAGATGAGGACACCTGGCGTGAAAAGACCCCAAATGTTATCGAGGACATTTTTCGTATTGCCATTGATCTGGGCGGAACTATCACAGCGGAACACGGCATCGGTCTCACAAAAAGATCCTATCTCCCGATGGCTCTTGGGAAAAAAACATTGGAAATAATGAAAAATATCAAAGAGGCGTTTGATCCGAATGGGATATTAAATCCCGGAAAAATATTTTAACAATAAGAAACTTTAAGGAGACGTGGTATGAAAAAAATGATTACCTTGCTATTATGTTTGTTTCTTTTGAGCGGGCAAGCGGCCGCGGACGTTGAAGAGAACCCTAAGCTGACAACGAAAGAGTCAACCAGGGCTTTAGCCGATAAATTTATGTCTAGCCTTCAGACCAGCGAAATTAATGAGTCTTTTGAAATCATCCGGAGCTATATGCCGATCCCGGATCTGGAATTCGAGAACATGACGGCCAAAACAGAGGAGAATCTACTATATATTGAACCCAGATTTGGAAAACTGCTTGGTTATGAGCTCTTGAAGGAAGACACAATCAAGGAGTATATGATTCGCTATATTTATGTCCAAAAATACGAGCAGCATCTTTTAAGATGGTTTTTTGTTTTTTACAAAGCCCAAGAAGAATGGCTTATCAATGTTTTTTATTGGGATGATAAAGCACAGGATTTGTTTGATCTCTAAAAAGGAGCTTGTATGCTGCAAACAGACAAAACACAATGCCTGATCGTGGATGTTCAGGAGAAACTGCTTCCTTTGGTGCATCGTAAGGATGATTGTTTTTCGAAACTGCGGATCCTGATTCAGGGATGCATGGTAATGAATATTCCCCTCACATTCACCGAACAAGTTCCTGAAAAACTCGGCGAAACAGTTGCCCCGATCCGATCTTTTCTCAATGATTTTCAAGCCATTCCTAAGAAGTCTTTTAGCTGTCTAGCTCAAGAAGCCTGTCTCAAAGGACTCAAGGATCATAATCGGTCTTGCGTGCTCTTGGCAGGGATCGAAACTCACGTTTGCGTTTATCAAACCGCTGTGGATTTGATCAACGAGGGTTTTGAGGTCCATCTTGTGTGTGATGCAACAAGTTCGAGAGACTTAGAGGATCATAAAATCGGCATTCATAAGATTGAAAAGAGCGGTGGTATTTTGACGAGCACTGAGACGGCCATGTTTGAACTTTTAAAAGAGGCAGAGGGAGAGATTTTTAGGGCCATTATCAAAATGGTAAAGTGATTTTTCCATAAAACAGTATTTCCATGAAACAGTATTTTTAATGAAATTGACTTTTTTATGAAACGGTGTTTTTACTGAAAATAACTTTTTTATGAAAAAGACGTTGATCTATAACGGTGAATGCATTGTTTGCGGCGCCTGTGCCAAACGTTTACCCTCCTGGTGCGGCGATAAAATCGATGTTGTCCCATTCCAAGAAGTCTTAGAACAATTTCCAAAAGTATCCCGGAGTGATTTTGAAGAAGCCATTCATTTTTCGGATGGCGAAGGACACATGTCCAGAGGAGCCGAAGCGATTTTTCGCGCGTTGTCCGGATCACCCCTTGGCTGGCTTTTGTGGATCTATAAAAAGCTGCCGGGAGCAAAATTTGTCTTTGAAAAGCTCTATCGTTTTTTTTCGTACCATGGTGTTGGATTTCGATTGTTAAAAAGCTGGATTGCCATGGGGGGTGGGTGGAGAGAAACATATCAGACATCGGCTTGGTTCTTTCGGCGCTCCATGGGTCTGATATATCTATTCGCCTTTTGGTCTCTTCTTACGCAAATTCAAGGCTTGTACGGCAGCGACGGAATTTTGCCTGCCGAATCTTATTTAAGCGCCGTACATGAGCAAATGGGTTCAGCCAGCCTGATGCGGCTGCCGAGCATTTTTTGGATTTCAAGCACTGATATTACGCTCACGGCTGGCTGTTGGATGGGCGTTATTTTGAGCCTTTTGCTGATTATGGGTATCTTGCCTTTGTTCGCAAGCGCTTCTTTGTGGATCTTGTATTTATCGTATCTCAATATTAGTCAGGTTTTCTTAAATTTTCAGTGGGACATACTGCTCTTAGAGGCGGGATTTTTAACGATATTTTTATCTCCCTTTGTTATTACGGACCGGATTCGAAATTCTATCCGTCCGTCACAATGGATTGTGTTTTTGGTAAAATGGCTTCTCTTTCGTCTCATGATTCTATCGGGGATTGTCAAACTTCTTTCGGGAGATCCTGCATGGCACGATCTAACGGCCCTCACATATCATTATGAAACACAACCTCTCCCGCATGTCTTGAGCTGGTGGATGGACCAAGCTCCGGTTTGGCTTCATATCGGGTCGTGTCTAATTATGTTTGTTATCGAACTTGTTGCTCCGTTTTTTCTTTTTGCCGCACGTCGACTGCGACATTTGGTTTGTTTCTTTTTTGTATTATTCCAGATTATTATTATTCTGACGGGGAATTATTGCTTCTTTAATTTATTGGTCATGGTTCTCTGTTTGTTTTGTTTGGAAGACGCGTGGTGGCAAAAACGAAAATGGTTTAAAAATAAGCCGGCAGAAAGCAAATCGCAGTGGCCCAGATGGATTATTATCCCGCTTGCGTGTGTGATCCTCGTGTCTTCGACAAGCCAAATGTTTTGGCGTGTCGGGTTTCAAAATGTGTTTGTGAAACCGGGAGTAATTCTCGCACGGTTGCTGAATCCATGGCATCTTACAAGCACATATGGGCTTTTTTCCGTGATGACACGGACACGTCCCGAAATCATTATCGAAGGAAGTATGGATGGCCAAACATGGAAGCCGTATATATTTCGCTATAAACCCGGAGATGTCATGCGGGCTCCCGGATGGGTTGTTCCTCATCAGCCCCGACTGGATTGGCAGATGTGGTTTGCCGCGCTTGGGAGCTATGAACGAAGTCCCTGGTTTTTTCATTTTGTGCGTAAGCTTTTTGAGAATTCACCGGCTGTTACAAAGCTGTTAGAGACCAATCCTTTCGTTGATCAGGCTCCGCTGCATATTCGGGCCAGCTTGTACGATTATCAGTTTACGGATATAATGGAGAGATCAGAAACGGGTGCGTGGTGGAAGAGAAAATATCTTGGACTGTTCTGCCCCATATTATCCCGGGACCAATTTATTAGTCCATCCCGTTAACGAAACGAAAGGGGACATCGTGAAAGGTCTGTGCGATAGGTTCGAAGTGCTGTAAATAATTTTTAGAAAAGTGTGAGGTCTTGTTCAGGATCGGGTGCTTCTTGGATGCATTCGATCCCGTCATTTTTAGGAGAATTAACGTATGAAGAAACCGCGTGTGCTTGCATGAGATCAACGGATACTTGTTTAAGATTGTGTAAAACTTGTTGTGAATCTTTTATGGAAGGTTCCAGCCAACTATCTTCGGCATTGGCTTCAAGGATGACGGGCATTCGGCTGTGAATAGATTGAAGAAAAGAGTTGGCTTCAGTTGTAATGATTGTGAACGTTTGGATTTTGTTGTGTTGGGGATCAAGCCATTCATCCCAAAGACCCGCGAAGGCGAAAATATCTTGGTTTTTTAACGAAATCCACATTGGTATTTTTCCCTTTTTCCCTTTGACCGCGCGCCATTCATAAAAACCGGTAGCGGGGATAAGGCAGCGTTTTTGCTTGAGGCAGGATCGAAAACTTGGTTTTGTACGAACAGATTCCAAACGTGCGTTGATCATGCGGTTGGCGATGGTTGGATCTTTGCCCCAGCTTGGGATCAAACCCCAGCGCATGGGCGCAAAAACCCGTTCCTCTTGAGCTTGGATGACAACAGGGACCATTTGTAAAGGCGCGATATTATAGCGAAGAGTGAATGAGGGCACCGGCTTTTTGATCTTAAAACGCGCCATCATCTTTTTTTGGTTTGAGCTTTGGGCAAATCGTCCGCACATATTTTTGCTCAGAGTTGTTGGTTATGGATCTCTATTACGGGTGGCTTGATTTCCGGAATGCGATTATAATAGATATCGTTTAATTTATCCAGATGAGGCTTGTATGCTTGGAATCTTATTGTCAAACTTAGGGACTCCGGACGCGCCGACACCCAAGGCCCTGAGAAAATATCTGAAGGAGTTTTTGTGGGATCCCCGTGTGTTTGACGGTATTCCCAGGTGGGTGTGGTGGTTTATCTTAAACGGAGTTGTTCTCAGGACACGTCCGGAAAAATCGGCCAAACTCTACAAAAAGATTTGGACCGAAAATGGATCTCCGCTTCTCTTAACCACCTATGATCAAGCGCAAAAGTTAAAGCAGCATTACCATCAAGCCAACAAAAAAAACATCTCTATTCGTGTCGGTATGCGATATGGCCATCCTGGTATCCCTTTCGCGTTGGACCAATTAAAAAAGGATGGTTGCGAAAAAATACTACTTTTGCCTCTTTATCCTCAATATTGTTCGGCAACAACGGCTACCACGTGGGACGCGTTTACCTCCGCGTTGTCGAGGTCTAAAAATGTTTTAGAATCACGGATGGTAATGCGTTATTATGACCATCCTCAATATATTCAAGCTGTGGTCGACTCGATCAAAGAAGAATGGTCTCGATCAGGAAAAACAGAAAAACTTTTGTTTTCCTTTCACGGAGTCCCGATGCGTTTTAGCCGGGAGGGAGATCCGTATGAAAGTGAGTGCCGGGTTACGGCCAAAAACGTTGCCGAAGCATTGTCCTTGTCGCATGATGAATGGCGCATTAGCTTTCAATCGCGGTTTGGTCGGGAAGAATGGCTTCAGCCGTATACGTCGGACGTGATAAGAGAATTTGGCCGGGATGAATTGGAATCTTTATCTGTTGTGTGTCCCGGTTTTTCCGTGGATTGTTTAGAGACTTTGGAAGAAATGGAAGAAGAAAATAAGGACATTTTTCTTCAGGCCGGTGGTAAACAGTTCACATACATTTCTTGCTTAAACGCGCGCGATGACCATATCCGGCTCATGGCAACTCTTGTGGATGCCCATACTCAAGATTGGATGTAGGTTAATGACAATTGACGAGTGAGACATGCCAAATTTAGGAGAAGTTTCTATGCCTGGTTTATATGTTCATATTCCTTTTTGCCAGAAACATTGCCCGTATTGCCATTTTGCGACAACGGCGACGGGAAATGAGAGTGAACATCAATCATTTTTGCGAGCGATCAAAGCCGAGGCCGAATTCGCCAAAAATCAGTATGGCCTTGAGACCTTTGACACGGTTTACATTGGAGGAGGGACGCCGTCCGCGTTACGGGTAGATGAGACAAAAGAGCTTTTTAAGATCCTGCGGAGTTCTTTTTCCTGGCCGGCGGACGCGGAAGTAACGATGGAAATCAACCCGGGTGAAGTGGATGCCCAAAAGGCACAAGTCTATAAAGAGCTTGGAGTGAACCGGATCAGTTTGGGCGCGCAAACGTTTCATGATCATCATTTGGAACGCCTGGGGCGTATTCATCGCCGGAAAGCCATTGTGGAAGTTTTTCGCATGCTAAGGGAATATCAGTTTAAAAGCATTAATATGGATCTCATGATTCGTCTGCCCGATGAAACTTTGGTTGAATTAAACAGCGATTTAGAAAAATTATGCGGATGTTCGCCTGAGCATATTTCTGTATACGATTTGGCTGTAGATCAAGGAACGGCTTTTGAGCGATTGCATAAAGCGGGAAAATTAAACCTTCCGTCTGAAGAAACACATTTAGAGATGGAGGCCATGGTTCAAAATATTTTATGCCAAAATGGATACAATGATTATGCCCTGTCCTGTTTTTCCAAGCCGGAGCATGAATCAAAGCACAACTTAAATTATTGGTATAATGGCGAGTATCTTGGCTTGGGTCCCTCCGCGTACAGTTATATCAAGGGGGTCCGATTCCAAAGAGCGCTTGATTATGTCAGCTACATGACCAAAATCCGTAAGAAGGATTTTGATGTGATTCATGAAGATGTTATTGATGATGTTGAAAAGGAAGCGGAAACTTTTCTCCTAAGACTGCGCCTGAAGAATGGAGCTCCTTTATCGCGTTTTAAAAAATACGCGCCGCATGTTCAATCACGGATTGATGAATTGGTTGAGATGGAGTTGATGGAGTGGTATTACCCTTATGTTCGAATGACGATGAAAGGGCGCGCGGTGGCCGAGGAAATTTTTGCCCGTTTGGTGCTAAGCTCAAAGGAGGCGCGTACCCAAAATTCTTGCGGTATAATCCCTTGATGATTATTCTGTTAGATGGATTGCCGGACTCGTCTCTTGACGAAAGTCTATGGCTATGATAAAAAGGGGAACTCTTAGAGCAAAAAACCATCACCTTTAATCTGGTCCTGTGAGGCTGGGAAGGTCAAAAATATGAGATTTTTCAGCAATAGCGGGCTCCTGTCGAAAGACGAGGGGTTTTTTTTTGCCCATGGATAGGCGGGTAACATGAAGCAAATAAATGGTTTAGATAAAAAAGGAATCCAGCGGCTCCTTGTTCGTATGGCGCATGAGATTGTGGAGCAAAACGAAGACGTGGACAATCTCGCAATCATCGGTATCCAAACAGGCGGAGCGCATCTCGCTACCCGAATGATTGGGGTGCTCAAGGATATTACAGGAAAAGAATTGCCCTTAGGGATCCTGGATATCAGTTTGTATCGCGATGATTTTGCCGAATTGGGTGAAGGGCATCCGCAGCTTAAGGCAACGGATATTCCCTTCGATGTTGGCGGTAAAGATATTATTTTGGTTGATGATGTTTTGTTTACCGGCCGCACCATTCGCGCGGCACTGGATGCCATTGTAGATTTTGGGCGGCCTAAAGTGATCCAGTTGGCAGTTCTAGTGGATCGGGGGCATCGGGAGTTTCCGATCAAAGCGGATTTTGTCGGGAAAAATATTCCGACTTCTCTCCAACAAGAGATATATGTGCGCCTGAAAGAAGAAGCTGATGATGGAGTTTTTCTCATAGAAAAATAGGTGATCATTATGGAATGGAAACACAAACATTTGCTCACGATTGAACAGCTTTCTAAGGAGGATATCGAATATATCCTTGAAACGGCGGTCTCATTTAAAGAAATTTCCGTTCGTTCTGTCAAAAAAGTTCCGACTTTGCGCGGTAAAACTATAGTCAATTTTTTCTGCGAACCAAGCACGCGGACACGCATGTCATTTGAGTTGGCGGCAAAGCGATTATCCGCGGATATGCTGAATGTCGTGTCCTCCAGCAGTTCACTCTCTAAAGGTGAATCCCTGAAGGATACCGCGAGAAATATCGAAGCTATGAAGGTGGACATGATTATTATCCGTCACTCCATGCCCGGGTCCGCACAGCTTTTGGCTGATTGTGTAAGCTGCAGCGTGATCAACGCCGGGGATGGGCCGCATGAGCATCCGACACAGGGATTATTGGATGCGTATACGATCAAAGAAAAGAAAGGCCGTATTCAAGGACTCAAAGTTTTGATTGTGGGGGATATCGCGCATAGCCGTGTGGCCAGGTCCAATATTTGGACTCTCAAGAAACTCGGAGCGGATGTGACGGTTGTCGGTCCTTCAACGCTTATTCCGGCCGAGATTGAAAAAATGGGAGTCAATGTTTCGTATTATTTAGATGAAGAAATACCGAAAGCGGATGTGATCAACATTTTACGTATTCAAAGAGAACGACAGGATCGAAATTTTTTCCCAACACTGCGTGAATATATTCAGCTTTTCGGTGTGAGTGAAGCACGGTTGAAAAACGCAAAAAAAGACCTGCTCATCATGCATCCGGGACCTGCCAACAGGGGGGTCGAAATTGATCCGGCTGTAGCGGATGGGCCGTATTCGGTCATTTTAGATCAGGTGACGAATGGGATTGCAGTTCGTATGGCGGTTCTGTATCTTGTTTCTAGTGTGGGATCATCAAAAAAGGTGAAAATGAAATCATGACATGTTTGATAAAAAATGTGACGGTTGTTGATCCTAAGAACAAAATCCATGGCACCATGGATGTTCTCGTCAAGGACGGGAAAATCGCGGATGTGAAAAAGGGGCTTCAGACCGATGGAGATGTTGTAGAAGGAAAAGGACGGGTTCTTGTTCCGGGTCTGGTTGATATGCATGTGCATTTACGCGAACCGGGTTGTGAAGGGGCTGAGACCATTGACAGCGGATGCCGGGCGGCCGCCAAAGGAGGATTTACCGGTGTCGCTTGTATGCCTAACACAACACCTCCGATTGATTCCGCGGGAACGGTGCGGTATATTTTGGAAAAAGCCAAATCATCTGCGTGCCGCGTGTTTCCCGTTGGAACGATTTCCAAAGAACGTGCCGGAAAAGAATTGGCTCCATTCGGAGAATTAATCGAAAATGGTGTCTATGGATTTACGGACGATGGATCCGGTGTAATGGATAGCGGCCTGATGCGAAGAGCGCTTGAATATTCAAAAATGTTTAATAAGGCGCTAATGCCGCATGAAGAGGACGAATTATTGTCCGCGCATGGGGCCATGCATGAAGGCGGGGTTTCAACGCGTTTGGGGATTCCCGGAATTCCAAGAGCCGCCGAAGAATGTATGATGGAACGAGACATCCGTCTCGTGAAGTGTTTCGGGGGACGTTTGCATATCACGCATGTAAGTACCAAAGGCGGTGTTGAGATCATCCGTCAAGCCAAGGCCGAAGGTTTGCCGGTGACGGGAGAGTCGGCCCCGCACTACTGGACACTTTTTGATAAAGATGTGAATTTTAATACGAATTTCAAAATGTATCCGCCTTTACGCACGCCCGAAGACGGAGAAGCCATCATTGAAGGGCTCAAGGACGGAACGTTGGACGCGATTGTTACCGATCACGCGCCGCATGCTGAGGCCAATAAAGATGTTGAATACAATGTGGCCGCGTTCGGGATTATCGGACTAGAAACATCTTTGGGGCTTGTTTTGACGACCTTGTATCACAAAAAGATTTTGGATCTTGAGGCCATTATTGAACGGATGAGTTACGGTCCGTGCCGGATCCTGGGAGTTGAAAACCAGGGGATTGCCAAAGGGGCCGACGCGCATCTGACACTGATTGATTTAGAAAAAGAATGGATCGTCAAAAAAGAAGAGATCGTATCTAAATCAAAAAATTCACCTTTTATTGGATGGTCGCTCAAAGGTCAAGTCGTGGGAACGATGGTGAACGGAATTTGGACATATCAAATCAATGACGATTGATTAATGACGAATGACTAATGATAAATGACGGGAAAATTATGATGAAAAATTTTGCAGCGGCTATACGTGCGAACGAACCTATCACAGATGAATATTTTTGGATGGTAATCGAGACATCCGAAAAATTTGATCTTGTATTGCCGGGACAATTCCTTCATATTCTTTGCCGTGCTCAGGATGTTTACGATCCTCTCTTAAGACGCCCGTTTAGTATTTACAAATACAAAAAAACGGATAAAGGGACCATTTTCGAAATCCTTTATAAACTTGTCGGCCGCGGTACTGAGCAAATGTCTCAACTCAAGGAGGATAATGAGATTGACGTGATGGGCCCTGTCGGAAATGCTTTTCAGTATGAAGCGAATATCGAAGAAAAAAATATTGCGCTTATCGGGGGCGGTGTCGGGATTCCTCCGCTCATTTTTCTCGCGGATTTTTTAAATCAACACAAAAATATGAAACCGACTGTCTTTATCGGCGGGCGAAGAAAAGAAGATCTGCTTTGCCGTCATGATGTTGAACGGCTGGAGTGCCCTGTTTTTTATTCGACTGAGGATGGATCCGAAGGGTTCGAAGGTTATATCACAGATTGTTTCAAAAAAGAATTAAACGATGGCCAACACTATGACTTGATTTACACCTGTGGTCCGACGGTCATGCTTAAAAAAGTGCAAACGATCGCTCTTGATAATGGAATCTCGTCTCAGCTGTGTCTCGAAGAACAAATGGGCTGCGGTTTGGGAGCATGTTTGAGCTGTGTGGTGAATACTGAAGAGGGGATTAAACGAGTTTGCAAGGACGGCCCGGTATTTTTTGGAGATAAACTTCAATGGGACTGGCGTGGCGAACGTGTAAATTTGATTGATCAGGTACGTGAAAAGAAAGCCGTATTCAAAACAGATTTGACCGTTGATTTAGGAAAACTGCGTTTAAAAAATCCCATTATCACCGCTTCCGGAACATTTGGATATGGCGAAGAGTTTAAGGACATCATGGATTTGTCCCGCTTGGGAGGGATAGCCGTTAAAGGGATTACTCTACACTCCCGGACGGGGAATCGTCAGCAACGTCTCGCGGAAACACCGGCGGGGCTGTTAAACACTATTGGCCTGCAGAATTATGGCGTGGACGAATTTATCAAAACGATGCTTCCGAAGGTTCGTTCATATGATACAGCCGTGATTGTGAATATATCCGGCGAGCGGATCGAGGATTATGGCGAAATTGCTAAGCGATTGAATGATGCTGAGGGCGTGCAAGCGATAGAGGTCAATATTTCCTGTCCGAACATGGACGAGGGATGCATGGAGTTTGGGACGGATCCTTCGACAGCCGCGAAAGTTGTGGATGTTGTCAGAAAAAATACCAATTTGTTTTGTATTGTAAAACTATCACCAAATGTGACTGATATTACGCAAATTTCGCGTGCCTGTGAGGATTACGGGATTGATTGCTTTAGTCTTGTGAATACATTTTTGGGAATGGCGATTGATCCTGCGACCGCAATGCCGGTTCTTGGACAGGGAATGGGTGGCCTTTCGGGGCCGGCGATTAAGCCTTTGGCTGTGCGGATGGTATGGCAATTGTATCAGGCGACTAAACTTCCGATTATGGGTATGGGCGGGATCATGAATCTGTTTGACGCGCTTGAATTTGTGTATGCGGGCTCAAAGGTTATAGCTCTAGGGACAGTCAATTTTATTCACCCGAACCGCGCGATGACAATCATAGATGATCTGTTGGAATATTTGATTAAAGAACGCGTGAATAAATTTGAAAAACTTGTGGGCCTAAGTCACACGCTTGAAAAGGCACCTTCATGAGCAGAACAAAATTTATTTTAGCTTTGGATGTGGATTCGTTCAATGAAGCCATGGAACTCGTGAAAGAGCTTAAAGGAATCGTGGACATTTTTAAGGTTGGTAGTCAATTGTTCACCTCGTGCGGCCCCACGTTAATTGACGCGATTCATGATGAAGCCTCCGAAGTATTTTTGGATCTCAAGTATTATGATATTCCAAACACGGTGGCTTTGGCCGCCGCGCAAGCGTGTCGAAAAAATGTTTATATGTTTGATGTTCACACAAGCGGTGGGACAGAAATGATGCGGCGCGTGATTAAATCGGTTTCGGAAAATTCAGGAGAGCGTAAGCCTTTGATTTTCGGGATCACGGTTTTGACAAGTATGGATGAAGATCAACTGGCCGGAATTGGTGTCCAGCGAGGTGTTAAAGAGCAGGTGCAGTTGTTAGCCAAACTGGCGCAAGAATGTGGATTGTCCGGTGTCGTGGCTTCGGGTTATGAGATCCAAAAGATCAAGCGAACATGCGGACACCATTTTTTGGCTGTTGTGCCCGGTATTCGTCCGATGACGGCTATTCATGCTGATCAGAAACGCGTGATGACGCCGCGGCAAGCTATGGAGCAGGGTGCAGATTTTATTGTTGTGGGACGGCCGGTGTTGGAAGCGGGGGATCGTAAGAAAGCGGCTCAAGACATTAAAAACGAATTAGAACAAGTAGGGCCGGATTGAGATGAGCGTGAATGAAAAATATTTAAATGTATTTAAGGAATCGCATGCCATCCTTCAAGGACATTTTCAATTAACCTCCGGGCTTCATAGTGATCACTATATGCAGTGCGCGTTGGTTTTGCAGTATCCGGACAAAGCGGAATTTTTGTGCGGTGAACTTGCTAAGATGCTTAATGAATTTGATGTGGACTGTGTTGTCGGACCTGCCCTTGGGGGAATAGTTGTGGCACAAGTTGTGGGACGCGCTTTGAAAAAGCGCGCAATTTTTACCGAACGCGTGAATAATCAAATGGTGCTTCGAAGAGGATTTACGATCGAAAAAGGAGAGAAGATTCTTGTGGTGGAGGATGTGACCACGACTGGGGGATCTGTGAAAGAAGTGATTGAAACAATAGGTTCTCTTGGGGGTGATGTGACAGGCGTAGGAGCTCTTGTGGATCGTTCGGGAGGCAAAATCGATTTTGGTGTTCCGTATAAGACCTTGCTCTCATTAAAGATTCAGAATTATCCTGAATCCGATTGTCCCATGTGCCGGGACGGCCTTGCTTGTACCAAGCCGGGTAGCCGAACTGTTGTCCAATAGCCGCCTTTAAGCTTTCCTAGACGAAAAGCCTTTTGTCTGATATAAGTATAAGTCTTATTTATATAGAGCCTTGGGAATGACTCGAAGCACAAACAATAACTTTTTTTAAAAAAAATACCGAATAGGTGAAAAAGTGAGTGATATTGTAGAAAAAGCCAAAGACCACTTTGGAAAACTCGTCGAAGAACAATTAGCGCGTGTAGAGCGTATGAAAAAAGAGCCCGATTGGATCGATTACGGATCCATCAAACCGATCAAAATCGGAATTTGTCCCGGAGACGGTATCGGAAAACATATCTCCCAACATGCTGAGCGCGTATTAAAATATATCTTAAAAAAAGAGTTTAAAGATGGCAAAGTCACATTTCATGCCATTGATGGACTAACGATTGAAAATCGTGCGGAACACAATAAAGCGATTCCTGATGATGTTCTTGCAGCAATCAAAAAGTGTCATGTTTTGTTGAAGGGTCCCACGACAACTCCGCAGGCAGGAGATCCGTGGCCGAATATCGAGAGTGCCAATGTTGCGATGCGTAGAGAACTCGATTTATTTGCCAATGTCCGTCCCGTTAAGATTCCGGCCGAGGGCATTGATTGGATCTTTTTTCGTGAAAACACTGAGGGCGCGTATGTGCTTGGTTCAAGGGGCCTCGATGTCTCCAACGATTTGTCGATTGACTTCAAAGTCATTACCGAACAGGGCTCGGAACGGATCATCCGGATGGCGTTTGAATACGCGGATAAAAATAACATTGATTATGTGACCGTTGTGACTAAGGCTAATGTGGTCAAGGCTACGGACGGGCGTTTTTCACAGATGGCGAAAAAAATCGGGACTGAATATCCAAAGATTAAACACGATGAATGGTATATCGACATTATGACGGCCAAACTGATTGATCCCCTGAGACGAAAACAGTTCCGTGTGATGGTCATGCCGAATCTTTATGGGGATATTTTGACGGATGAAGCGGCCCAAATGCAGGGCGGTGTTGGTACGGCCGGAAGCGCGAACATCGGAAAAAAATGGGCGATGTTTGAAGCGATTCACGGAACCGCACCGCGGATGCTCAAAGAAAATCGAGCTCAATATGCGGATCCATGTTCGATGATTCGGGCGGCCGCGATGCTCGTTAGACATATTGGATTTGGGGAACGCGCGGACAAACTGGAAAAAGCGTTGGATATCTGCGGGCAGTTCGAAAAGAAAATGTTGATTACGGGTCGTGATTCCGGTGTGACAGGTGATGCCTACACGGATTATGTGATTAGCTGGATGGA
>JADFSZ010000009.1 GCA_022560555.1 PVC group bacterium | reverse complement strand
CATACGAGGATATTCACTTCATCACTACTTGTCAGGGCAATCATAACATCGGTTTTTCTTATTCCCGCAATCTCCAAGACGGCGGGACTCGTGGCATCTCCCGGGATAGTAAGAAGATCCATCTTTTCGTTGAGATTTTCACAAAGCTTTTCGTCTGTATCAATGACAACGACATTGTCATCTTCACGACTCAATTCTTCGGCTAAGGAGGATCCGATACTTCCGGCCCCAATGATTAAAATATTCATTTCATTTTTCCTTGGTTTTGGTCCGGCATCACTTCAATCCGCTTAAAATCGTCATAAGATCAATAACGGAAAGATTTTACCATAGGCTTCGTAAAAAGCAAAGGCTCTGTCAAGGAAAATACTCCTCCCAAGAAGCCTCGGTGAGAATTTTTGAGGCTATGTGGACGTTTTCGGGAGCTTTCGAGGTAGGACCGATTCTGAAAGAATTTGCATTTCCTCCGCTCTAACTTCGCTTGAGTGATAACGAGACGTCGATTTCAGGGCAGTTTTCAGATCGGGTTTCTTTGTTTTCATCCGTAAGTGGGTTTTGCTATATCGAATAGAGGTCTTCGACATTATCCCAGGATGTCTATGTCTAAGGGGTTCGTCTCTGTGATAAAGCCGTCATAAAGGGCCAGGCTGCACATTTTATTAACTTCGCGGCACACACCTTGACTTTTCTCGGCCATTTGCTTATAGAGCTCCGGAGTAAATAATCCTTCATCCCCACCGCTCATCAGAATCCTGTATTTCATGTATTGGATCGTCTCTTTTTCGCTTAAAGGTCTTAACTCATGACAATGATACATGCGGCTTCGAATCGAATCATACGTTTCTTTTTTTAAACGTTTCGCTAAACTATTTTCCGCGAATAAAATACAAGTAACTAATTTTCGTTCTGGAACTTCGATATTTGTCAATGTCCTTAGGATATGAAGGGCATCCGCTGTTAAAAAGTGGGCCTCATCAATAAGGAGGACAAGCTTTTTGTTCTGATGGTAAAGATCAATGGCAAGGTTTTGAATAGCGATAATCATGTCCTTGATATGATACGATGACTCTTGCTCGAGAAGTCCCAATTCCGAGACGATTTCCGAGAGAATCCCTGAGCGTGACATTTTCGGGGAAATGAGTATCAAGCGGGAGAAGTATTTTGATTCATTAAGGTTTGTCAGAATCATTTGTGACAGCAGCGTTTTTCCCATACCACTCTTGGAATGAATCATCCCGAGAGAAATATCGTGCTCTACGGTAAACATCATTCTTGTGTAGGCCTCTTCATGTGACTTCGTCCTATAAAAAAACGTTGGGTCTATTGAGTCACGAAAAGGTTCTTTTTCCAAACCATAAAATCCAAGATAGTCCCTTGACGGTTTAACATGATCGAGTTCGTTTGTGTCACATTCAACACGTTCAAGCATATCCGAGATGATGTCATATTCCATGTTCCTTCCTCCTTAAGCTTAACGATAAGCGAGCTATCTTCCATTAAACAGCTTGCGATGATACTTTTTTCCACATTTCAACCGGGGCTTCAAATAGACGGCTAAAAAACGCATGAGGGCCTCTGTCTTTACTTACTAACTTCCGGCTCCGGATATCAAGGGCAATATTCTGAATACATTCCAAAGCGTATGATCGAGGATAGCTTTCCCTCAGCGGCAACCGCCTCTGGGCCGCCTGAAAACATGACAAGTCCTCCACGATATGATGGAATGATTTAATTTGATAATTAAGAAATTTACGCGAACATTTACTGATTTTTTCATAAACGGGACGAGCATGCTCCGGAGCCAAAACACGATTCACAATAAGACGGATCTCGACTTCATGATTATTTTGGACAAGGATTTTTATGAGTCCATACGCGTCCGTAATGGCCGCTATATCTCTGGTGGTAACAACAAAAACCTCATCGGCCATATTGAGAAAACTGATCACGTTTTCGGAAATTCCGGCTCCCGTATCAATAATGAGAAAGTCATGGTCCTTTTCAAAATGGCAAAGATCTGAAATGATTTCTTCTCTCTTATCGGGGCTCAGGTTCGCGAGTTCGAATATCCCGGACCCCCCCGAAACCACTTGGATACCATTGGGGCCTTCCGTAACAATTTCAGAAAACCGCCGGGCGCCCTTTATCACATGTCCCAAGTTATATTTCGGGTTGACTCCCATAAAAATATGTACATTGGACAAGCCAAGATCCCCGTCAAAAATGGCCACACGATATCCCAGGTGAGCCAATTCCATGGCGAGATTAACAGAAAATGTTGTCTTTCCGACACCGCCTTTCGCGCTGGAAACACTGATAATCCGGCTTTTATTTTTTCGATTTTTATCGGAACTCACCGGAGGCTTTTGGCTTACTTGATTTTGAAACAGCTCTCGTTTAATACGCGAAATGGGATACTTCTGAACTTCGAAATATTGACGAATTTTGATCAGGGTTTGGACATGCCGGGGCTCGTACCGTCGCCACGCACGCTCATCAAGAGCGGAAAAAAATTCGGGGAATTTCGTTTCATAAAAGCGGATTTTGCTTTCTTCTAAACCTGAAAGCCGGGATAAATCATGAATATCGTATTTGCGCTGATCTTCCAAATCCCCTCCCCATATAAATAAAGACAGGATCATTTTAGCGATAATTACATGATTGTCAAGTTATTACAACCAAGTACTTATGTTCAGAGGTGTTTTACGTAAACACTTTGAAATAAATAGTTGGGAAGCAAGGTATTGAAACGCATGGGAATATAAGAAAAGGCAACTACTCTAACGGCCGACTGTTCTTCAAATCACCCAAAACTCGTTTGGCAACATGATCATGAGGGCGCTGGGCAAGGATACTCTCAAAAACCCGGATCGCTTCTTCCCGGCGTCCGGCTTTGCGATAAATATGACCAATCAAGCGAGGCACATATTCGGGGGATTTATGTCTTAAAGCCCTTTTGAAAAAGATGATTGCCTTTTCTTGCATAAGCCATGGGTCGTCAAATAGTTTCGCTTTCTGATAATAAATCCATCCTGTTTCAAAATAAAGATCATAGCGATCCCGATTATACGAAAGGCCTTCTTTAACAAAGCGGATCCCTGTCCATACCCACTCGCGTTTTTTCTCAATACTTTGGGCTTCATGCGAAACATTAAATGCCATATGCCAGGCTCCGAGAGCCCAATTCTGAATAAAATGAGGCTGAAGATGGGATACCGTATAAAACATCGGTAAAACCCGGTGCCATCTCCCGCTATGAAAGTTTTCGTCAAGATTAATCCAAATCAGATCGACCGCGAGCCCTTTAAATCCCGCTAAAACAATTCCGCCTAACGCTTGACCAGGATGAATCTGTGCGGAATAAAAAAACTCTTCTTCCCGCAACTGCACCTTAACTTTTTCTTGAGAGTAAAAAACAGAAAAGATCAATAATACAATGAGAGAAGCGGGAGCATATGCTTTCAAAATACGATTCATAAGTTATCCTTAAAATGTCATGCCGCTTAAAATTCTCGACGGGAAAACACGATACCAGCCGTAATAAGACAAACCCCGCCATACAGCAAAAGTGATCCCATAGAATAACTCCACAATTCTTCCCAATGAATGGGAATCCCGGCAAGTACTTCATCCCGGATATTCAAACGATCAAAATCCGGGATGATTTTTAAAACTGTGATCAAACCAGCCTTGAGAAGCGGGATTTCCATGGATCGTTCGACTAAATATTCCAGAGATTGATTAAACGACCCCATCATATACACAAAGAGTCCGAAAAAAATATTCACAGAACCTGTTAAAACAGTTGAAGACAATATCGTGATGGAAAGCAAAATCACATTCGCAATATAGGAAAATAAAGCCACCGTGAAAATATGATACGCGCGAACATCAAAGGACAACCAAACATATACAAAAAGGAGGAATGACAAAAAAAAAGTCATGAGAAATAATATGAAAGCAAATCCAAAAAACTTTCCGGCCACATAATCCACTTTTCTAACAGATTGAGTAAAAAATCCGTAAATGGTTTTGTTTTCGACCTCCCGCGGAAGTATCCATGCGACCAAGATCACGACAAGAAACGTGTTCACACCTGCAATCAGCACGAGTCCGATATCCTGAACCATATTGATCTGAATATTAGTTGAATATACCGAGAATGTTTTTGTAAAGATTACAATGATCCCCGAAAATGCCGCCAAAACCCAAAACAAATTAAGACGAATGATCTCCAGAGAGGTTATCCGGGCCAGAGAAAATGTTTTTCGGCTGAGAATCATGATGCGTGTTTTTTGATTGTTTTAATAAACACATCTTCCATCGTTTCGCGCGAGCGATTCACGGAAATAACCTTTGCATGAAAACTTTTTTGGAGTACCTGTTCCAGCTCACTTTGTCTACCTATGTCAAATCCTTCCAAGACAAGAGAATATTCATTCTTTCTTAAAAGCAGTTCGTTTAAATGGCCCGTCAAAACCAGCTTCCCCTTGTGCATAATGCCGATACGATCACAGACCATTTCAACCTCACTTAAAAGATGAGAAGAGAACAAAACCGTTTTTCCTCTTTCCTTAAGGCCGAGAATAATCTCCTTAATTTCGCGGGACCCGATCGGATCCAGGCCAACGGTTGGTTCATCGAGTACGACAAAATCCGGATCTTTAATGAGGATCTGCGCGAGACCTAATCTCCGGCTCATTCCTTTAGAATACGTCCGTGAGGGTCTCTTGCGCGCTTCAAAAAGCCCGACGACGTGTAAAGCATCCGCAATTCTTGTTTTTTGCTCTCGACGCGGAACATCGGCTAATTCCGCAAAAAACTTCAACGTTTCTTCAGCAGAAAGAAACCGGTAAAGATAAGCTTCTTCCGGGAGAAATCCGATACGTTTTTTTATTGACAGTTTTTTTACAGAGCTCCCAAATATTTTTATTTGGCCCTTCGACGGAAACAAAAGCCCCATAATGAGTTTCATCAATGTGGTCTTTCCCGACCCGTTCGGCCCAAGAATCCCGTAAACTTCGCCTTTTTTTACCGACAGGCTCAATTGATCGACGGCTAAAACCTTCTTGAGCCCTCCAAGACCTTTATAGAATTTAACCAGATTTTTAACGTCAAGAACATGTTCTTCCATTAAATTTCCCCCTTTAAACTATTTCCTTTTTTTCAAACAGATAACAAGAAAGGGCTACCATGAGTCCCGTGTACAAACCCCCGTAAAGGACGGCCCATTCGACATAATGCCATGACACAACTTGATTTAAAACAACAGCGTCCCTAATGTTAAAATATGTCAAATCAGGAATAAAAATAAATAAAAATCTGATCACTGAAAAAAAGATGAACTCCGTTTTAATGATGGCAACTTCGATCATGCCGGCCGCATGTCCCAATATGAAAATGAAAAGGAACATCACGATATTGATCACCGGAGTAAAGTAGATCGACATAAGGAGTAAAATACCGACCGATACGATGGATTCCATAGCAATAAGAATAAATGTTTTGCCTAGTTGCATTGAAAGATACTGGAAGTCGACACCTTTATCCTGCAGCTTGAACAGCACTAAAACCCAAAACATAACTCCCATGAAGAACAAGTTGCACAGAACGGATAACGAACATGAAATGAATTTTCCTAAAAGAATTTGAGTCTTTGACACCGGATACGAAAGGACCATGAATAAAGTTTTTTGTTCCAGATCCGTCGGCAAACTCCAGGCTGTCGTGAAAACAGCTGTTAACAAGCCCATCATCGTAAGACCCGCGAGTCCGACATCCATAACAATTTTAATCTCCTCTTCGAAAGTAAAATAAGAAAAAAGCTGGCTTGCCGCAAGCATAAGAAGCATAAAAAAAACTAAACCGAGATACACACGGCTGCGCAGAAGATTCGTCATCGTCAGGACTATAATGGCCCATATGTTTTTCATAGCTTTCATATTGTACCAGCAAATTCTTTAAGTATCCAGCCCGCATGCTCGGAGTCCAAACGCACGAACACCCAACCATCTTTTTGACGAATTTTTTGACACTCAAGCCCTTCTTCGATACGAAACGCCAAAGATCCCCGGAGCGACGGACTATATCGCGCCTCACAAGACTGGACGATAATCACTCTGGTTCCGGATACATTTACTTTATGCGCGACAGCACTTAAAAGAACTGAAATAATCAGAGCCATCCCGCACAATAAGGCACACCCGGAATGAAAAGAACTCCAAGTCGGACTGTACAAACGGATTAAAAAAATAATACTCAGGATCGTTAAACACACGACACCGCCAACGGCCCAGCCAAAGGGGGTCAGCCAGCCAAGAATCGAAAGAAAAAGTCGAACATACCATGCTTTACCAACTACATCTTCTGAAAACGGTAATTTTCCGAGAACAATTCTTAAATTCGCCCGAACATCAGGATCCGTGGGTGATATTTTTTTTGCTTTTTCATAGTAATACCTTGACCAGCCCCATTGACGAAGTTGATAGCATACATTTCCCAGATTATAATATACCGCGCTGTTTTGCCGGACAGACTCAAGCACTTCTTCATACAGGGTCCTGGCCATCAGGTACTCTTGATTTTGGTAGGCTTTATTGGCTTTTTGAAAAATACGCTGAACATCCCTCTCGTTTAGGTTTTGACTAAGCGCTTGAGCACTTGCATCGGAGAGATTTAACAACCCGGCAATAAAAAGAAAAGTACATGCTAAACCAAACCACTTTTTAAGTTCATTTTTCATAAGACACTCAACATTATAATTTTTTGTCTGCTTCAATAATGAGTTCCCGCACAGACGTCCGCAGTTTAATACGCTCATCAATGGACGATTCTTTTTTCACAAAGCGTATATAATCAATTTTCTCGGTTATATTTTGAATCTGCTTCCATATCCTATCCGGCTCATTGTTTTCCCCATGCATCCGCGCGACATCGTCCAAAGCGGTTGCGGCTGTTAATCCCAACTTATCACAAAAATAATTCCGAAGAATCTTCATCAATTCATCATAAAACTTTTCGTCTTCAAAATAATTGTTTTTCGTATGCTTTTTCAGCTGTCCGATGGCGGATTTTAACGCATATTTCCGTCGAACCTGAAAAATATTTTTTCGATTTTTCAGCTGTTTTTTTCTTAATGTCCACATAATCAAACACAATAAGGGCCAGAATATATAAAGAAAAATAAGAGAAAGCTTCCTTGTGCGCTTTATGGATGCATCCCTGACAGGGCCTAACTTATCCTTGATGTACAATATGTCTTCGGATAGAATCTCGATCTCTTTAGACGGCTTGGCGCCCAAATGTATCGGTACAGACACCCCCGTCGGCAACCCTAAAACTTGTCCTTCTTCCACCGTCAGGGTAAAAGGCCCCTTCGATATCGTCACGTATTCGCGCTTACGTGTATCAAAGTAACTAAAGGGAATAATCGGGATTTCAAGCGTGCCCGGCTGACTCGGCACATACATTTTTCGAAAGTGTTTTTCTCCCCTCCAATCACTTTTATATTCGTCCAGAGATGCCGTCACCTCCGGTTCATACGACCGGACACCAACTAATTCAGGAAATATCGGGTCCTTTATTGAGGGCAGATTTCCGGTCCCGGTAATGGTGATAGCAAGCGTTATCGGGTCCCCCACGCTCACATGATCAGGCTCAACGCTCACATTAAATTCAAATTGCCCTATCGCACCCGTAAATGTCTCCGGGACATGATCAACAGGTAGTTTATCAACTTGAATTTCGAGCGGAGCACTGCGTGTCGCGACAGATTCCGTAACAGTTTCCTGACCAAAACCAAAAAAATCATTACTGAAGAAACTATCAAACATTTTTGATCGGGGGCTTTTACGGTATCCGGTTACGATATCGCACCGCAAAAACATGGGTTCTATACTAATCACCCCAACTTTAAGAGGGACAATGATTTTTGAAAACTGAATAACGGCATAGGGGACCCCCTGGATATTCACCTGACTTTTCTCACCCATCACCTCTTGATTTCCATTCACACGAATACTCAGATATCCCCGCTTCTGATCCAAACGCGGAGACTTCATCAAATACATCTGATTTTCTTCCATCCAAGGAATATTGAAAACATATCCTTCGACATCTTTTTTCAGAAACCATTTTACGGTTAAATAAATTTGTTCCCCTAATACAACACGCTCTTTATCCGCTTCAACCTGAATAAAGACATCTGCGGTTTTACGGATTTCATCAACAACCCGTATCGTGACCGGCTCTGTGTTAACCGTTTGATTGTTAACAACCAGCCAATCCGTCCCCAATAAGTATTCGCCTTTCGCCTTCGGCGTCAGCCTGTATTCAAAAATCGTCCGGCCGCCTTCTTTGGACGATTGAACACCTTTTCCGTTGAAAACCAGCGTAAAGCTTGAATAAGATTCTTGGCGCACACTTATATATTTCACCGATAATCCCGGAATGTCTTTCAATACCGGTCGAGAAACCTGATTTTTACCTGAACGTATTTTAACTAAAAGCGTCGCGTAATCACCCAGAAAAATTTCAGTTTTATCCAACGACAAGGACACTTCATCGGCCCATGCAGATGGGACAAGGCCGAAAACACCCAAGACCATAACAATGAAAAACCGCGGCATAAAACTCGATCGAAACTTCATGATTTACCAATCCTTTAATATGCGGCCCTGTTGGACGTTTTTTTCTTTTTGAGGGAGAAACAAAAGATCGGGTTCTCTGTCAGATAAAGCATCCAGCATTCTCTCGGCTTCTTCTTTCTTGAAATCATCTGCTTCTTTTTCTTTATCATTTCGGGCATCCGCTTGACTTTGCTGGATCTCTTCTCGGGGTTCATCTATGCCTGGGTCCTGCTGTTGAGGCGTTTCCTTCCCTTCATCCCCAGCGTTCTTTTCTTTCTGTTGTGCGGACTCTTGAGGGGACTCCTCATTGGTATCCGACTTGGAGGCGTTTTGATCTTGCTCTTCTTCGCTTTTCTGCCTTTGATTTTCCTTGCGGGATTTCTCGGCTGTCTGTTGGGCCCGGTCTTTCATCTCTTCGATTTTTTTCTTGGTAAATTCAATATTGTAAACAATATCCTCATCATCGGGGGCCATATCATGTGCCCGCTCAAAAGATGACAAGGCGTCTTGATATCGACCGAGACGATAATGCGCGTTTCCCCCATTGTAGAGCCGGTCAGCCTCCCGCGCCCCACCTAATCCCGAGCCCTGACGATAATATTCAAGGGCCTCCTCATATTTTTCTAGTTTATACAGAGCGTTCCCCGTATTATAGGGAACTTCCGGGGAGTCTGTCCCCCCATCGGACCTTTGATACGCCTGAAGAGCCTCTTTATATTTTTCATCGTGATAATAGTTATTGGCTTTACGGATTTGATAATCCCGAAAAGTAAATCCCATTGTAAAAATGATCAGGAACCCAAGTAAGCAAATATTTTTATGCGGAGGACGTCTCACGAGGAATTTCCTTTTTAGATTCGGGAACAAACATTTCAATCATATAAAGAATGAGAGCCCCCAACACAAACCATGCAAATCGGTCATGGTATTGCTTGTTTCTTTGGGCCTGAAACTCTTTTTTCTCGAGCCGATCAATTTCCAGAGAATAAACGTCTTCTAAAGCAAAGCCGGATGAGCCAAGCACAGACAAGAATGTCCCTGTTTGAGCGGCGATCAAGGAAAACATTTCCGGATTCTGTTTAGATAAAACAAGCAAGCCCGCTTGGTCTTTTATATAGGATCTGTTTCCCTGGTTATCAAGAATCGGAATAGGAGCGCCCATGACACTCCCGACCAAAACCGGATAAACGGCTACATGTTCTTTTTGGGCCCTCTCGATGGCGTTTTCGATTTCTCCCCCATGATCTTCACCGTCTGAAATCAATATGAGCACACGATGTTCAAGATCAGATTTATCGTACGCTTCCAATGATTTTTCAATCGCACGTCCAATATCCGTTCCTCCCAAGGGAAGTGAATCTGTATTTAAATCAGATAAAAATAATTTCGCGACTCCATAATCCGTCGTGAGCGGACATTGAATAAACGCATTTCCCGCAAAGGCCACAATCGCAATACGGTCTCCCTTGAGGACGCTTATGAGTCTTTCAACTTCTTTCTTTGTTCGATCAAGTCGATTCGGCTTTATGTCTTCAGCCAACATGCTTTTTGAGACGTCTATAGCAACGACAATATCCACACCGCTTTTTTTCACCTCTTGCCAATCGTACCCCCACTGCGGACCAAGCAACGCAGCCACCACCAGCCCCAAGACAGTTATTTGCAGCCCGCTCTTCAAGCGCTGTCGAGCCCGGCTCAATGGCCTCAAGAGATACGGATGCTGTGAAACATCCGCAAATGCACGAAGACCCTGTTTTTTCTTTTGTCGAGACCAAACCAAAAGGAGTAGCCCCAAAGGAATGATGCCCAGCAGCCAAATATATTCTAGATGTGAAAATCGCATATTATCCTACGACGAAAATTCGATTCCTACAGGGCAGTGATCCGATCCCAATACGTCTTTCATAATATAAGCCTTTTTCACTCTTTTTTTTGCTTCATGGTTAACACACACATAATCAATACGCCATCCAATATTCTTCCGGCGCGCTTGGGCGCGGTAACTCCACCACGTATATTGACGGGAGCGATCATTGAACAGACGGAATGTATCGAGGAACCCTCTCTTTAAAAACGATGTCATCCATTGTCGCTCCGGCCATGAAAACCCCGCGTTGTTCTCATTAGCTTTAGGGCGCTCCAGATCGATTTCGTTATGAGCCACATTATAATCTCCGCAAATCACAACATCTTTTTTAGAGCGCAACGCGGACACAAATTTGGTAAAAGCTTCGTTAAATTCTAACTTATATTTCAGCCTCTTTAATCCCTCTTGCGCGTTAGGAAAATAGACTGATATCACATAGTAATTAGTGAATTCACATGTCAAAACACGCCCTTCGATATCAAATCTCTTGTGTTTCATGCCCATTTGAACGCCCAAAGGTTCAATCTGACTTAAGATACCGACCCCGGCATAACCTTTTTTTACCGAACTATTCCAAAAAGAAAAATAATCTTCACTATCGTTTATGGATTTAGGAACCTGCTCTTCAGTCGCTTTTATTTCTTGGAAACACAGAACATCCGGCGCTGTTTGCTTTAGCCATTTCACAAAGCCTTTTTTCTCAATAGAACGAATCCCATTAACGTTCCAAGACATGATATTCTTTATTTTACTCATCAGGAAAAATCAGGACTTCCGATCATCCTTCAAAATAGCCTGATCAGCCAACATGACGGGGATTCCGTTTTTGACAGGATAAGCGCGCCCGCATGAAACACAGACAAGAAACTGTTCGTTTTCATCGGCAGATACTTTTTCGTGACACACGGGACAGGCTAAAATAGACATCAATTTTTTATCAATCATTTCACTGGCTCCTTTTTGTTAATCCAATCACTCCCCATTCCTTTGACGGGAGTGAAATCTTTACGAATAAGACCGAGACACATATAGAAACCGGCTCCGACCATTCCGATCAGCATCATAGCAAACCTCATAATCACAGACAAGGCAAGGCTGTGCGCGCTCGCTATGCCAACCAATCCGAACAGTTTGATGTAAACAGCTTCTCCTATACCCCAGCCCTGTATGGAAATGGGTATCGCCGCGATCGTAATGGCAATCGGCACCAGGGTGATATACACGAGCGGGTTTAAAACATCAATCCCTAAAGCAAAGGCTATGGGTATGTGTCCTAAAATGAAAATCAGCTGCATCACAAGGGAATAAGCAAATGCTTTGACAAGAAACGTTTTTTGATTTTTATAGTAGTGCAGCGCGTCATAGGCACGGGAAATAGCGCTGTGAAACGGGATTTTTTCAAAAAGAGTTTTGCCAAAAGGAATGCGCCTCATAAGCTTCTTGTTAAAAAAAATGGCAAGACAAATTCCCGCGAGGATGCACGCGCAAGCAATAATCACCCGCGGAATATGAAAAGCGGGCTCATTCCATTTGAGGAACAACGCGATCACAGCTAAAGAAAATAGGCTTATGAGGCCCACAATACGATCCGCGATCACAGCGGCAACTGTTTCATGCTTTTTATCAGTCTCTTGCGCAATATAATAGGCTTTAATAATATCTCCCCCGACTCCTCCGGGTAAAAAAGTATTGTAAAAATATCCAACCATTTGATAAACAAGAACACGTGAAAAGGGAAGCCTAATGTTGTGTGATACGAGAAATAATTGCAGTCGGGCCACAGAGAGAGGGATCATGAACAGCCCTAAAAGGGCCCAAGTTCCCAGAATCCATGACAGTTTCGCGTTCTTAACAATGCCCGAAAATCCAACGAGGTCAATATTTTTTATGATCAGAAATAGGATGCCGACACTGACAATCAAACGCACACAGGTTCCCAGATGTTTTTTGAGCCGAGACAATATTGTTATCCTTCTTAAGAGGTTTTTCTCTTGAGTATCCGGACAGCCGCCTCAAGAGCCAATACATAACTATCCTCTCCAAGCCCTGTGATTTGACCCAGGACATAAGGCGAGACCATGGATTTGTGCCGAAACTCTTCACGCTTATAAATATTCGATAAGTGAACTTCTATGGCAGGAATGTCCCGTGCGGCCAAAGCATCCGCAATGGCAACACTAGTGTGGGTGTAGGCGGCAGGATTAATAACGATAAATTGAGCATCGGTCTGTCCGATTTTCTCAACAATTTGCCCCTCATGATCCGACTGAAAATCCTCCAACTCAACCCCGAGATCATTCGCCCGTTCACGTAAGCGTCCGTTGATTTCATCCAATGTAAAATGCCCGTATATTTCCGGCTGCCGCGATCCCAGAAGGCCTAAATTCGGGCCATGAATGACGAGAACTTTATTCATAGGGCTTCTCCTCCGGTCCGGAACCCGGCCTGTTGTAGTATCTCTGTCGTTTTCATATTTTTATTTCGGCTTAATTTATGGTATTCCAGCGCCTGCAAGGCTTCTTCCCCGGCCTGATTCCGGAGTCCGCTTTTTTGATAAAGAGCGGCCAATTCCGCGTGATAGAGGGCATACACGGGAAAATTTTTTATCGCTTTTTTCATATGATCTATCGCCAGCTTTAAGTAGTGCTCATTTTGTTCGCTTGATTGACTTGATAACTTAAAATACCCTCGAGCCAGATTCGCGTCAAATTCCGAATATGTTGTGGCACTTTTGGCGCCTTGTTTGAACGCGTCTTCGGCTCTATCCCAGTGGCCCATCTGCCAATGCAGCCGCCCCAGGAGATGCCAAGTGAAAGGGATTTTCATTTTTTTGGCGTCTTCAAGGAAGTCAAGACCTTGTTTCAGCTCCCCCGCACGAATAGATTTCTCCGCGGCATACGTTTTATAATCCGCTTCCGCATATTGCCAAAGATAAAGCCCCGCCGGGGCCAAAATCAAGACCAATATTACACAAATTCCAAACTTTTGCCAAGTCCTTATTTTTATTGATGTTGTATGTGATCTTCCCAAAATCATTCCATGGAAAGTAAAGGCCAATACCGCAATCCCCGGCACATACAGGTCAAAGTCAACGAGGGAATGAATCAGAAAGGCCGTTAATCCTAAAGCGCAAGCCATGGACACGTGATCTCGAAGTATCGCTTTTGTTTTTTGAAACAACAAGCCCCAGAAAGCTAAAAACCCGACAAAGGAAACAAGACCCCATTCCGCGAGGAATTGTAAAAAATTATTATGCAGCATTTTCGTTTCTTCCGCCCCGGCTAACATATACTTGGGATAAACATACCCTGTAGTTCCCGGGCCGGTCCCGGTAAAAAGATGATCACGGACAATGTTCAAGCCGCTTTCCCAATAATCCAGCCGGGCCATCCATGAGCCTGCGTTAATTTTCGAATAGGCAACAGCCCAGACAAAAAATAATGCGCCACAACATCCTAAGGACCACACATATTTGCGTCCCCTCTCGGGGACCCAAAAATACAGCATCAAAAATATTAAAACACTTAAGACGATCAGTCCGCCTCTTGACTGTGTGAGAGCCATAACATAAACACTTAATACGGTAAGACTAATGTAAAACAACTTCTCTTTTATAGAGCGCGTTATTTTGAGACGCACAACACACAGGGGAAAAATCATGAGCAGATAACCTGCAAGGGCATTAGGATAAATAAAGGTGGAAAATACGCGCTTTTGGCCAAGTTTACTTTCGATGATACCTCGAAAGGCCTGGTCATCCATATTTTTCAAAATTTCCCGGGTCGCATCAAAACCGGAAAAATATTGATAAACAGCATACCCCATAATGATCACAGATGAAAATAGTATGCAATCAATCAGGATCTCGTGACTTTTTTCATCATCGAGCAAACTTACGACGAGCCACCATACCAAAAAATAAGCTCCGAATTGAATCACCTGGACCAAGGAAGCTGTCAGGGCGACAGACCCGATCACTGACGGAACAGCAAATACGAATATTAAGAGACCACATACGGCAAAGGCAGGCGGGACTTTTTTCTTGATTAAAACCGGCAGGGCAAGCAAGGTCAGCACACACACACCTAAACAAAAAATCTCAGCCGGCCAAGACCATATCAGCCACTCATCCAAAGAGCCCGGCCAAAAATTCGGGATATTCTCAACAAAAGGAAGTCCGAATTTTAGGGGAGCCGCTAAAATAATAAGCAAAAGAAGCAGCCTGAAAATATTATCAATTTTTATTTTTTTTGATAGCGGCATATTCAAGGATAACGATGATAATTATCAATACTAAATCTAAAAGAAACAGAAAGAACATTCCTATTGGATCTACTCTACGGACAAGCAAAGCAGGCAGGGCGAGACAAATACATAAAAGGTAGATTAATAAAACGGCATTTTTCTGTGATAGACCAAGGCTCACAAGACGATGAGAAAAATGGCTTTTATCTCCTTGAAAAATCGGTCTATGCTGTTTGAAACGTATAACGACAACAGATAGAGTGTCAAAGATTGGAATCATGAGAATGAACAGCGGTATCATGATCGGCAAGATTTTAGAATCGCTTGGTGTGTAATAGGTCGTGAGAATCGTTAAAACCGAAATCATATAGCCGACACTTAAACTCCCGGCATCCCCCATAAAAATTTTCGCGGGATAATAATTAAAAAACAAAAACCCTAAAAGAGCACCGCAAAAAGAGGCAATAATAAAACTTACAAAAAATTGGCCGTATTCTATGGCAACTCCTAATAGAAAAATTCCGCTGATAAAAGCAATTCCCGCGGTCAGGCCATCCATGTTATCCAACAGATTAAAACTATTCGTCACTAACACCACCCAACCGACAGTAAAAAACAGGTTCAGCAAAGGGTTTGAAGAAAATAACGTGATTTTGATATCCGCGGCATATAAAAAAACTCCCATCAACGCTTCCGTAAAAAATTTTATGCTGACACGAACACCTTTGATATCATCCAGAAGACCTAAAAGCATGATAACGCTGATGCTGATCAACACAACAACCACCTTGGGAATAACGCTAACCATCCCACTCAACAAAGACAATGGGAGGTCATAGAACTGAAACATTCTTTCCAAGGGGAACAACTTCAGCTGCAATCCTATTAAACCCACCAGGATAACAACAGCCATAGAGGCATAAATCGCCACACCGCCCCCTAACGCAATGGGTTCATTGTGGATTTTTCTTTCCTGTGGAATATCTACAAGCCCTTTTTTGAGCGCAAAGATTCTGATGAGATATGTCATCACCGCGGACAACATACACGTTAGAGCTAAAATCGAAAAACTGATCATTAAAAGATTCAAATTTTCTCCTCTTTTATCAAATCATTATAAACATCATCGATTTTTTTCACCATAGTTAAATGACTGAATTTGGGCTCAACCATATCTTTGGCCATGCTTCCCATATGCTTTGCCTGTGATGGATTTTTCAGCAAATAGGCCAAAGCCGAGTTGAGCCCCGTGAGGGATTCCGGCTTCACAAGACACCCCGTTTTGCCATCAAAAATCAATTCGGGAGCTCCATCAAGATTAAATGCGACAACGGGTTTTTTCAAAAGCATGGCCTGAGGAATCACTCTTGCGAGCCCTTCCCGCAATGAGACATGCACAACGATATTCATAATAGAGAGATAAGATGAAATTTCCTCTGGGGGGACAAGCCCAACGAACCTCACATATTCTTGGATGCCGTAACGAACAGATTCACGCATAAGGTGCTCCTTAAGGATACCGTCTCCCACGAGTACCAATCTTAAGTTAGGAAAATCTCTTATAAGTGATCGTACAGCTTTTAGCAAATAAATATGTCCTTTGAGAGGAAACAATCGAGCGACTTTTCCGATGATCACTTTATCTGGCTCAATATTTAACTGCCGCAAGAGCTCTTCTTGAGGAATACGTATTCGGTAAAAATCCTCAACATCGATCCCGCTATAAATTTTAACATATTTATTTTTTGGCGCGATACCGACCTTAACCGACTGTACGCACATGCGGTCACAGACGACAATAAGCTTTGATGTCCAAAAAGCAACGATTTTTTCGAGCTTAATGTAAATATAGTTAAGCCAATTCTCTTGGTAGGGATGAAACGACAAGCCATGAATTGTGTGCACTATGATGGGGACGCCGGCACATTTCGCGGCCAATCGCCCTAGTATCCCGGCCTTTGCACTATGGGTATGGACAATATGATATCTCCCTTTCATAAAGGTAATAAAAAGATGGAAAAAAGCGATGATATCAAGGAATGGATTAAGATTACGTTTTAAACTCGGAATAATTTTAACATCGTAGTCATGATCAGGATGTTGGGACGTCAGAGCCCCTTCAGGACCATATGTCGGTCCGCTTATCAGGTCGACATCATATTGAGGCATTTTTGCTAAACCCTGAACTGTGTAAAGTGTATTTTCCTGTGCTCCGCCGATAATCATTCGCGTGATAACGTGAGCCACTTTTATTTTTTTATTGTGCCCGGAAATCGCTGACATGCTTATTTTTTCATCCTGTACACAAACATTGTTTTCTTTTCATCTTGAAAAACCACGTCTAAGTATTCATCGGAAAATCCATAAAAACGCCCCCAATCAAAATCTTTCAAATACCCATAAGACTTTTCGAGTCTGCTGACCTCAGAAAAATTGATAAAAATGTAAGAAATATGCCTGGCGCGAAGGTCTTCGTATATGTCTCGATAATTTATTCCGGTTCGAAATATTTCTTCAAGGACATTTTTATTAAAAGCTGTTCCGCTGATAATCGGTTGTTCAATATAGAATATTCTTGACTCTCCGACAAACAGAATTTTTTCTTTAGACCGGTTGAGTTCCAGCCTATTCAAATATTCTACCGCCGGATAGTGGGGAAGCCTCCGGGTTAAATATGTTTTCGGAGGTTCGACCCCAAAAATCACTCCTAACGCCTCTTGAGAAATCAGAAAAACAATATTCAAAACCACCCCATAAAGAACGCCCATACATACGACAAGAACAAGACCAATTTTGACAACACGATTTTTCATGTGCGTGAACATCAAACAGAATCCTCTGGCAGATAGGAGAGCCATGAGCCCTGCCCCGATAATAAAAAAACGCCATAAAGATTTTGTCCACAAATGGAATAAAACAAGCATCATAAGAACCAATAAACCCGTGATCATCGAGAACAGATTTTTTTCTTTCCATTCTAAAATCAGCCCGGGGATAAACACAATCAAGAGAACATTCAACTGATGGTTTCTGATCCAAGTCTCTTTTAAAACATTCAGGTCAAATTTTGGAGGAAGATGGGATGTCATAAATAAATCAGACAGCTCCTGGGTCCATCCGCGCCCCCCCAGCCATTCATAGAGAAAAGGAAAAACAGGATTTCCGGAAAAAACCGTATTTTTTATAAGCCATGGCATAACGGCAAGGAGCGCCATCACAAAAAAGCATCCGTTATGAAACACATATTCCTTCAGACTCATCTTTTTCATTTTGAGAATGACATTCAACAAAATCCATACGGGAAGCAACCACAGAAGGACAGCCGTGTATTTACACGCACACGCACATCCCACAAAAAACCCGATAGCTGAGGAGAATTTCTTCTCTTGCCGGGGGTTTTTGCACCATTGGAACATGACAAGCACCGTGAGAAGCCCGAAAAACAAAACACCCAAATCGATATAAACCTGTGTTGTGAGCAAGAACAGCCCGGGATAAACCGCAAAAAACAGGGCCCCCAACCATCCCGCTGTTCGGCTAAAAAAATCCCGGCCGATTACAAAAATCAAATAGAGGCTCATCAAACCCAACGCGGCATGAATCAATTTCGGTGCAAGCATATCAACAGATACAAGGCCCCACAAATAAAACATTTCGACAAGAGCCGGAAAACTCGCATACACATTTTCCTCGAGAAAGTGGATCCTCCCATCCCGAATGTATTGCATAGGAGCCCCGACATGATACTCGAGTCCGTCATAGGTAAGCGGCGGTAAAAACGCCCCCCAGATAATAAGACCTCCCATAAAAACTAAAACTCCAAAAATCAAGGCATTCTTAGGTTGGATTGTTATGTCCAAACTCCACAAACGGTTTTGAGTAAATGCTTTTGCTTGGCAAAACAATTCCCAACCACCAACAACAAGCACAATCCAAAGATACGCATGTTTATGAATCAATCCGCATGAA
>JADFSZ010000153.1 GCA_022560555.1 PVC group bacterium | reverse complement strand
AAAACCCTTGGCTGTGATGCTGATGCAGAATATGAAAGGCGCGAATGCCACTGTTACCGTATGTCATTCGCGGACGAAATATTTGGAAGATATCACGCGTCAAGCAGATATTTTAATCGCGGCGATCGGTCGCGCGGAAATGATACAAGCGCCTATGGTGAAAGACGGAGCCGTTGTGATTGATGTCGGTATCAATCGCGTTGAAGATAAAGCAATCCCGAAAGGCTATCGGATTGTCGGTGATGTGGAATATCATTCCGTATCTCAAAAAGCGAAGCTTATTACACCGGTTCCCGGTGGTGTCGGACCGATGACAATTGCCATGTTGATGAAAAATACGTATCAAGCATATAAACAGCGTAGAGCGTAGAGCGAATAGCGTAGAGAAAAACAAAATCTTTGCTATTTGCTAAACGCTAAACGCTAAACGCTGGAAATTTTATGGATGCTATTCTTGCTTTAGAAGACGGAACGATTTTTCGCGGAAAAGCCTTTGGAGTTAAAGGTGAAAGATTCGGTGAAGTCGTTTTCAATACAAGCATGACAGGATATCAGGAAATCTTGACGGACCCCTCCTACAAAGGTCAGCTGGTCACGCTGACGTATCCTCTGATCGGCAATTATGGTATTAACTATGAAGATGTCGAATCGTTCAAGATCCATTTAGATGGTCTGATCATTAAAGAATTGTGCCGTACTCCTTCGAATTTCCGCAGCCGGTGTTCTCTTGATGACTACTTGATTGAATATAAAATTGTTGGGATTGAGGGTATTGATACAAGAGCGTTGACGAAACATATTCGTCTGTCCGGCGCCAAAAAGGGTATCGTTTCCACGGAATGTTTGGATGAAAAAGAAGCGGTAAACAAAGCGAAGGCGTCGCCGGGTCTCGTGGGACGGGATTTGGTTACTTATGTTACGACAAAGAAGACATACGAATGGGTAGACGAGAAAATCTCAAATTACGATTTTCATATTGTCGCGATTGATTGCGGTATTAAATATAATATTTTAAGGAAATTAAACGAGAACAGTTGCCGCGTAACGGTTGTTCCGGCCTCCACAAGCTCCCAAGATATCTTGAACTTAAAACCGGACGGAATCTTTTTATCGAACGGCCCGGGAGACCCTGAAGGAGTTCCCTATGTTGTTGAAACCGTGCGGGAATTGATCGGTCAAAAGCCCCTCTTTGGTATTTGTTTGGGACATCAAATATTGGGATTAGCTCTCGGGGGGAAAACGTACAAATTAAAATTTGGACATCATGGAGCCAATCATCCTGTAAAGAATATTCAAACCGGAGAGGTTGAGATCACAAGCCAGAATCATGGATTCAATGTTGAAGAAAGTTCTCTCAATACGAGGGATATTGAAATTACGCATATGAATTTGAACGATCATACGGTTGAAGGGTTCAAGCATAAAAAACATCCTCTGTTTTCTGTTCAGTACCATCCGGAAGCATCCCCGGGACCGCATGACGCGGATTATCTTTTTGGATGTTTTATTGAAATGATTAAGGGCGGTAAATGGTAAGTGGCCAAAGAGATTTTTTAAACCATTTACGATTTAAAATTTACAAATTACGGAAGAAAGATGCCTAAGCGAACAGATATAAAAAAGATTCTCATTATCGGCTCCGGGCCCATTGTGATCGGACAAGCCTGTGAGTTTGATTACTCTGGGACACAGGCCTGTAAAGCATTACGTGAGGAAGGGTTTACAGTTGTTCTTGTAAATTCGAATCCTGCCACAATCATGACGGATCCAAAAACGGCTGACCGTATTTACATTGAGCCGATTACCCCTGAGTTTGTCACAAAAATCATTGCTCAAGAGCGACCGGATGCTCTTTTACCGACCTTAGGGGGGCAAACGGGCTTAAATGTGGCGATGAAGCTTGGGGAACAAGGTGTTTTAGAGAAATATCACGTCGAAATGATTGGCGCAGATCGGGAAGCCATCCAAAAAGCCGAGGATCGGCATGCCTTTAAAAAGGCCATGGATTCCATAGGGCTTGAAACTCCACGGGATGGTGTGGCTCGCTCTGTTGATGAAGCTAAGAAGATTGCTCATGATATCGGTTTCCCCGTTGTTGTCCGACCCAGCTATACCCTGGGAGGGACAGGAGGGGGATTTGCCTTCAATGATGAAGAATTGGCCCGTGTGGCATCTCTGGGCTTGGCTAACAGCATGATTCATGAAGTGCTGATTGAAGAATCCATAGTAGGTTGGAAGGAGTACGAACTGGAGGTGATGCGGGATCGTTTGGACAATGTTGTTATCATCTGTTCGATTGAAAACCTGGATCCGATGGGAATTCATACCGGAGACAGCATTACCGTCGCGCCGATTCAAACTTTAACGGATGTGGAATATCAAAAGATGCGTGATGCATCCATAGCGATTATTCGCGAGATTGGTGTTGAAACGGGGGGATCCAATGTCCAATTTGCCGTCAATCCGAAAGATGGCCAGATGGTCGTGATTGAAATGAACCCTCGTGTATCCCGTTCTTCGGCTTTAGCAAGTAAAGCGACAGGATTTCCCATCGCCAAAATCGCGGCAAAGTTAGCCGTGGGATACACTTTGGATGAATTATCCAATGATATTACCCGGGAAACACCGGCTTGTTTTGAACCGACAATTGATTATTGTGTTGTTAAAATTCCGCGCTTTACGTTCGAAAAATTTCCTGAGGCGGATCCGACTCTTGGTGTTTCCATGAAATCTGTCGGAGAGACGATGGCGATTGGTCGAACATTTAAAGAGGCCTTGCAAAAAGGTTTGCGCGGACTTGAGGTTCGTAAAAACGGTTTGGAGAGTCCATATCCGAATCCGAAAAGCATGGATGAAATTCGTGAAAAACTGAAAGTTCCGAATGCCGAACGCATCTTCTATATTAAAAGCGCTCTTTTGGAAAAAATGTCCGTTGAAGAAATTTATGCATTATCAAAAATCGATCCGTGGTTTCTAAATAACATAAAAGATATTGTTGATTTTGAGAGTGCTATTATTGATAAAAAAATCAAAGGGATAAGAAATTTAAATGACTCTTTATTGCGTCAAGCCAAAGAGATGGGCTTTAGTGACCACCAATTGTCCCGTATGGTCGAAGATGACGAAATGAGTGTGCGAAAATACCGGAAAAGTAAAAATATTACCCCTGTGTATAAATTGGTGGATACATGTGCCGCTGAGTTTGAAGCCTACACACCTTACTTTTATTCTACCTATGAACAGGAAGACGAAAGCCGGGTTACAGACGTCAAAAAGGTTCTCATTCTTGGTGGTGGGCCTAACCGTATCGGACAGGGAATCGAATTTGATTATTGCTGCTGTCACGCGTCCTACGCCTTGAAAGAGCTCAATATCCAAAGCATCATGGTCAATTCAAATCCGGAGACAGTTTCAACGGATTATGATACGTCGGACAAATTGTTTTTTGAGCCTCTCACCTTTGAAGATGTGATGAATATTATTGATTTGGAGAAGCCGGACGGTGTCATTGTTCAGTTTGGAGGGCAAACTCCGCTGAATCTAGCACGTCGTTTGGAAGAATCAGGCGCTAAGATCATCGGAACCAGCGTGGAATCTATTGAGCGCGCGGAAAACCGTGAAAAATTCGCGAAACTTGTAGATAAGCTCAAACTAAAACAACCTCTTAACGGATCAGCTATGACAAAAGAAGAGGCCAAAAAAATCGCGAATAAAATCGGGTACCCTGTTTTAACCCGGCCTTCTAATGTGCTTGGCGGACGAGCGATGCGGATTGCTTACAATGAAGATACTCTTGAGGGCTTTTTGGATGAAGCGATCGAGGCGAGTCCTGAAACACCTGTTTTGATTGACAAGTTCCTTGAAGGAGCCGCGGAGGTGGATGTTGACGCGATCAGTGATGGCCATCATGTGGTTATTGGCGGTATTATGGAACACATTGAGTACGCCGGTGTGCATTCCGGAGATTCTGCCTGCGTGACTCCGCCGCATACCTTGAGTGAAACTGTTAAAGAAGCCATAAGGGATCAAACAAAACGTATTGCGTCAGAATTGTCTGTCAAAGGACTTCTCAATATCCAGTTTGCCATCAAGGACGAAATCGTCTATGTTCTTGAAGTCAATCCGAGAGCCTCCAGAACAGTGCCTTTTATCAGTAA
>JADFSZ010000152.1 GCA_022560555.1 PVC group bacterium | reverse complement strand
CCTGTGGACAAACTATTGAGTATAGGGTGCCTAGTATGGTATCTAGTATGCTATATTGAAACTGGTACTTGGAGGGCCTTGGCCCTGTCACGGCTATCCAAGCTGTAACCAGATACTACTAAAAAATACCGCAATAGCGGCATTTTTTAGTTTAATCATGCCCTGGCGAAGGAGGGCAAACGTGGCTTACTATGGGAAACGCAAAAATAGAGGGGCTATTGGGGGCTGTGGCGATCCAAGACCCCCCGAAAATAAAATACTTCCTCAATTTGATAGTTTTATTTTTGAGTTTGTCTATAGTGTATGCTCAGGGGCAATACCTAGAGCTTAACGCATTGGACCAGGATTTGATGGACGCAGCCATGACAGGCCCCACACGAGCCACTACGGCCTGGGTTGTGAATGAAAAAACCAGAAACATCGATGAGGTTACTGAGGCAGCCTTTCCCTATACAGTTGCCGATCTTTTAGATAAAGGTGCTAATATCAATGCGCGATATCCTGATGGCACCACCCCGTTGATGACGGCCATCGAGTTTAACAACACGAAGGGTATTCACACCTTAATTGATCGTGGGGCAGATCTCAACTTAAAAGGTGAATACGGCAGAACCGCTTTGATGCTCGCATGCCAGATGGGATATAAAAATTTTGAGATTATTAAAAAACTTGTTCTTAACGGCGCCGATGTCAATGCAGCAAATGACCACGATATTACGCCGCTGATGCTGGCGGCCTCGGTTGAAAAAGAAGAGACCATACGATTTTTAGTTAAGAGCGGAGCCGATATTAATACAAGAACCGCTGATGGTGGAATGGTTTTATCATTTGTAAAAAAGAACGGGTTGGGAGGCATGGTTGACGTATTGACAAGTCTCGGAGCGAAAGAATAAATATAAAAATTTGTTTTTTACAGCAACACTCTTCAAAAGGCAGCCCTTTTTCGCAGGAACACGTTTCCTTAAATGATCATAATGCTTATAAATCCAATATGTTATGTTTTATCATGGCTCAAAACTCATCCAAGATCCTTTTGACAACAAAAGTCTATCATTGAATAAAGGAGACATTTTTCATATACTACATGTCTCCAATACCCTGTTTGAATTATCAAACTTTCATTCCAAATAAGTAAAGTTATTTTTCTCAAAGAAAAATCTTTGATAATAATATGTGGTTGATTAAGAGATCCTAAGTGAAGACATATGACATTATCGTAATCGGATCCGGAGGCGGATCAAAGATTACCACTCCGGCATCGAAATTGGGTTATAAGGTTGCGATTATAGAAAAAGATTCTCTTGGCGGCACATGCCTGAATCGAGGGTGTATCCCGTCAAAAATGCTGATCTATCCGGCTGATGTAACGCATGAAATTCGCGATGCACACAAGTTTAATATTGATGTACCTACAGAGGTTTCTACAGATTTTGCCAGCTTAGTGTCCCGCGTGACTGAGACCATCACAAAAGAGTCTGATAGTATTATCCCTCTATATGAAAAAAATCCCAACATTGATTATTACCGCGGGAAAGCAACTTTTGTATCGAACAAAGTTGTTGCCGTTAACGGGGATGATCTTACAGCAGACAAAATTTTTATTGCGGTGGGTTCACGGCCGATGATTCCGAATATCCCGGGATTGGCCGGAACCCCGTATATCACCAGTACAGAAGCGCTTCGTAACACGGTTTTGCCCAAAAAGATGCTTGTGCTGGGAGCCGGTTATATTGCTGTAGAATTGGGCCATGCTTATGCTTCCTTTGGATGTGAAGTCCACTTTTTGGTTCGCAGTACATTTTTGCGTCGGGAAGACCGCGATATCCGTCAAGAATTCGATCGCGTTTTTTCAACACGACATCATGTTCATCGTGAAGTCACGCTGTCTTCGGTTTCATACACTCAAAATCAGTTTCATATCATGATTAAAGATAAGCAAGGAAAAGAGAAAATTTTGGATGCAGACGCTTTTCTTATTGCCGCCGGTGTGGTTCCCAATAGCGGCCAATTGGGATTGGAAAATACGGATGTCACTTTGAATGATAAAGGTTTTATTAAGGTTGATGATCAGCTGCAAACAGGTGCCAACGGGGTTTATGCCCTTGGAGATTGTATCGGAAATTATCTTTTTCGGCATAGTGTAAATTTTGAAGGCGAATACTTGATGAAGACACTTTTTGTGGAAAAATCAGATAAACCGATCTCTTATCCGCCTGTTCCGCATGCTGTTTTTACCCTTCCTCAAATAGCCGGAGTCGGCAAAACTGAAGATGAGCTCGAACAGGAAGGTGGTGAATATGTCGTTGGATTGAATGCGTATAAGGACAGTGCCATGGGGATGGCCCGTCTGTCCGATCATGGATTTGTTAAGATATTGGTTGATAAAAAATTACGGCGTTTATTAGGTGCCCATATCATTGGTGATGAGGCCTCAGATATGATTCATGTGCTCATTGCATTTATGACAGCAAATGCCACCGTAGATGATCTTTTGAGTATGATTTATATTCATCCTGCTTTACCTGAAATTGTCCGCAATGCGGCCCGAAAAGCAAAAGCAGCTTTAGATCAAACATAAGTGGATGAAGGGAACGATAAATGATACCGTCAAAAACCGGGAGCAATATTTTTTAGGGATGAGCGGTTAATGATGAGACGAACATGCTATATTAACCGATAAACGAATTTTATTAACCCACACAAAAATAATTATGGAATAATATCATGAAAAGATATCCTCATTATCACAATTATAATAAACATCGCCGGGACCATCGCCCTCATCAGCCTCCAAGACGAATAGATGAAGCCGAGAAAAAGTTTTTAGCCGGAACCGCTGTGGACCCGGCGCCGCGAATTTGTCTCGAGAAGGGTAGTGCGGATCTCACCGTGCGGATTGTTGACATTATCACTCCTATAGGCATGGGACAGCGTGGTCTCATTGTTTCCCCTCCCGGTGCCGGCAAAACAACCCTCATAAAAAACCTATGTCAGGCTGTGACCAAGTCAAATCCTGAAATTAAGCTCTACTGTCTACTGGTTGATGAACGTCCCGAAGAAGTTACGGATTTTCGACGGAGTGTGGAAGCTGAAGTGCACTGGTCTACATCGGACAATACATATGAACAGCATGTTCAAACAGCCGATAAGCTTATGAAGGAAGCGATTCGTGAAGCGAGCGAGGAGAAAGACGTGATGGTCTTCATCGATTCATTGACACGATTGAGTCGTGTGCATAACGCCGAAAGAGCCTCGAGCGGAAAAACACTCTCCGGCGGTGTGGATTCCCGCGCGATGGAAGTGCCGCGGCGGATGTTCGGCGCGGCCAGAAACATTGAAAACGGGGGATCACTGACGATTCTTGCGACCATCCTGGTGGATACCGGAAGCCGTATGGATCAGGTGATCTTTGAAGAATTTAAAGGGACCGGGAATATGGAGCTGGTGCTGTCACGGGAACTTTCTCAGAAAAGGATTTTTCCGGCGATCGATATTGCGAAAAGCGGGACCAGAAAAGAAGAGCTCTTATTAGATTCGGATGAACTCGAGAAAATCAGGAAACTCCGAAGGTCTTTGTTGGACATGGGAGGGAATGCGAACGCGATAAAATCTCTCATCGAACAACTCGAAAAGTATCCGACGAATAAAGAATTTCTTGAATTATTTAAAAGTGAATGAAGAAGGGATCAAATGCCGGGTTATACCCTCATTCGTTCAAAACGCTGTCGGAACGTATCCATTACCATTCATCCGGATGCGACCGTAATCGTACACGCCTCTCCTCGAACGCTCCTTAAGGAAATCGAAAAGTTTGTTTTTGAAAAACATTTATGGATCCAAAAAAAACTCACCGAAGCTAGAGCGCGTCCACAACCTCAAGCAAAGAAAATTATCGATGGGGAGAAATTTTTGTATCTTGGTGAATCCTATCCATTGAAAATCACAGACGTGTCGAGAATCTATCTCGATCGCGAACTTTATTTTCCCCGAAAATGGCTTTCTCAGGCCAGAGCCCGCTTGAACAATTGGTACAAAGCTGAGGCAAAAAAAGTCATCATCCGGCGTGTCGCGCTATATGCTCATCAAATCGGTGCTGAATACCGTGCTGTCAAAATCACAAATGCCCAACGCCAATGGGGAGCCTGCACCCCTAAAGGGAATCTTTGTTT
>JADFSZ010000151.1 GCA_022560555.1 PVC group bacterium | reverse complement strand
CGACAAAAATAAAGCTAAAATCTTGACTATGCTGGAACGGGCCATGAGACTACTCCTTTCCCTCTTAGTAACTGGGTTTGGCTTGGAAATATTCAATATCGCAAATAGGATGCCAGAGGTTAAAACGGATATAGGAGAGGCGAGAAAAAGAGGGTGCTCTCTTTTAGAGCACATGTGTATGGGGGTGCCCGTTTTCAAGCGAGGTATAAGCAAGATTTAAAAAGAAGAAAGGGCTGTTTTGGACAGCCCTTTTTCTCTCTTCTATCAAAACAAAAGCGCTTATTTCTTTTTTTTCTTTGTCGCTTTTTTTCTTTTCTTTGTAGCTTTTTTCTTCGTTTTCTTCTTGGCAGCTTTCTTTTTTTTCTTAGCCATCTTTACATCCCCCCCTTCGTTTGGATTTAACCAAAAATCAAATCATCTGAGATGCACACACACGATTTGAGTATTAAGCTCTTAATCCGTTAGCTTTATGTATAACATATTATATCTTCCTTTGTCAATACAAAAAGTGATGTTTAATAAGGCCTTACGCTTAAATGGATGCTCTTTGATGTGTTACATATTTGGGCTTAAACACGATGCTCCGACGAGAAACGTGGTCGAAACCCGTTTAGATGAAGACGGAGAGGGCACTAAAATAGAGGAAATTTTTTTTTAAAAAAACATATATTTTCGGAAATTTTCCGGATTTTTTAAAAAATCTTATTTTTTAAGATAAAGAGCGCAAAGAAAATACTAAGAGGTGCTCAAGGAATAAGAAAGACGTTCAAATTGATCCGTTGCCATTTCTTCTAAGAATCGAGAGGGGAAATTGTTTACAAACTTTCCGTTTGTGATTCGTTGAATGGCAGAGGAAAGAAAGAGTTTCTTTTCGGCTCTTGTGATACCCACATAGCATAAACGGCGTTCTTCTTCCAAGTCATCCCCATCATAAAGGCTGTTGGCATGAGGCAGAAGAGATTCTTCAAGTCCCACGATAAAAACCACGGGAAATTCCAAGCCCTTGGCTGAGTGCAGTGTCATAAGGGATAAGGTATCTTCTCGGCTATCCCATTGCTCGATGCTAGAGGCAAGTGTAACCTTCTCTAAGAAATCTTCGAGTTTAAGGATGGTGCCGTCCAATTCCATTTCCCTGGCGGAACTGACCAGCTCACGAATGTTTTCGAGCCTTTCTTTGGATTCGAAAGAATTTTCATCGAGAAACATTTTTTCGAATCCGGCGCGACGGATACATTGTTGAATCAATTCAGAGATAGAGGAATTTTTGGCCGCGGCTTGAAGACTTTCCATAAGGAGGATAAACCCATGGAATTTTTTTCTTGTTCCGGCATTAAACCCGTCTAGGAGCTGGTGGTTTTTAAGGATATCAAACAGAGATTGGTGAGATATCTGTTGTTGGTTGATAAGCTTTTCCATGCTGGCTTGACCGATGCCTCGAGCGGGGACATTGATAATCCGCATAAGAGCGGCATCATCGCTGATATTGTTGACAAGACGAAGATACGCGAGAATATCTTTAATTTCGCGACGGGCATAAAAGCTAATGCCGCCGATGATCTTGTAGGGAACATTAAATCTCCTAAGAAAATCTTCCAGAACGCGGGATTGGGCGTGAACACGGTAGAAAATCACGATTTGGTTAAGAGACACCCCTTCGTTTTTTGTGAATTCTGAAAGTTTCTGGACAGTAAACATCGCTTCATCCCGTTCATCAAGGGCCTCATAATAATAAACATTTTCTCCTTTGGGGCACTTTGTCCATAGCTTTTTTTCTTTACGGTTACTGTTGTTTTGGATCAATCGATTGGCTATGTCTAAGATGTTCTGAGTAGATCGATAATTTTCTTCAAGCTTGATGACACGGGCTTTCGGATAATCTTTTTCGAACATTAAAATGTTTGTAACATCCGCACCGCGCCAGCTGTAAATGGACTGATCCGGATCCCCGACCACACATATATTTTTGAGCGCGCTCGCGAGAAGTTTGATGAAAATGTATTGGGCAAAGTTCGTGTCCTGATATTCATCAATAAGAATATACTGAAAAGTGTTTTGATAAAACTTAAGGATCTCGGGATGAGTTTGAAAGAGTTTTACGGTTAACAGAATCAGATCGCCGAAATCGAGGCCATTGTTTTTACGGAGTTTGTTTTCATAGAGCTTATAAACTTCACTGACCTGATTTTCCCAGAATGATTGTTGAGAACCCATATCGGTGGCGGCTTCAACGAGCTGGTCCTTCATGCGGGAGATTTTCTCAACCATGGCTTTTGGACGAAATTTTTTATCATCCAGTTTAAGCTCTTTCAAACAAAGCTTGATCAGACTTGCCTGATCAGACGTGTCATAGATTGTAAATGAGGAGGAATATCCCAGAAGGGAGATATGTTTTCTCAGAATTTTCACCGAAACGGAGTGAAAGGTTCCCATCATGGGAGCCTCATGAACGAACCTGGTAATTCTCTCTTTCATTTCTTGGGCAGCTTTATTTGTGAATGTCACGGCAAGAATATGATTGGGAGCGACTCCCTTTTGGATAAGATAGGCGATACGACGGGTTAGGACGCGGGTTTTACCGCTGCCGGCACCGGCAATAATCAAAAGGGGCCCGTCTTTGTGCATGACGGCCTTTTTTTGTTCGGGATTTAGGTTTTCTAAGATACGGGATTGAGGAGTCATGACAAATTGTTTCTCGTTTCTTGTCTCTTGTTTCTAGTTAAAAACTTGTATTCAAGAACCAGAAACTAGCAACTAGGAACCAGAAACTGTTATTTAAAGAGCGGGTGATGGGAATCGAACCCACATAACCAGCTTGGAAGGCTGGGGCTCTACCACTGAGCTACACCCGCAAACATAAACTTATTCCTTTAAAGCTATAGCCAATGACCGTACGGACATTGGCGTATCCCGGCGTTTTTGGCCGGGACACCCGCAAATCAATTTCGGAATTCGGATTGTGATATACGAAATTGATGATTTTTAAACATTTCTAGGATCCAGGATTCACAATTCACGCTTAAAGTAGAGGGATTATATCATATCCGGGAAGGTGATAAAACTTAACATTCGTAAGTCATAAAGCTAAAGGAGACTAGAAAGAGGCCGATAAAGACAGAGCTTTTGTCCGGCAATCCAACCACCCTGCGTTTGACTCTCAGTCTCTTCAAAGCTAATGACGACTTCATGGTCTCTTCAATACTTATTATAAGAGGCCTCCGGCGCGGTGAAGAGACAAACGGTTAGGTTTGTGACTTTGCGTCCCGCCCTTTCAGACGGTTTGCCTTTATCGGCCCTCTCAAGGTTATTTAACATATAGTAATTCGGTGTGTCAGATTTTTCCGAAAAAAAGTGAAAGATACGTAAGAAATCTATTTTTCACTTCCATTTATTTTTGTATGAAGCATTAAAGACCCGTGTTTCTAGAGTGAGGAATTGACAAAAACGAACGAATATTATCATTCAAGACTTGAGACAGATCTGGCCCAAAAATATCATGCATTTTGAGAATAATTATGGTCGAAATAGAAATAATTAAGGAGTATAGCAAACACGAAATATTGAGGTTATGAGATTAGTTTTTAAAGACTTTAAATGTACACATAAAAAGTCTTTCTTTAAATCTTGACATTCATTCCAAAAAAGCTTTACTGATTGTAGGGACAAGCTCACATTCCAAAAAATCCTATTTCAATCTTTTCTGTAATGGACACAATTTTTGAAAAGCGAAAACGTTTTAATCAATGTAAGTTACTGTAAACATGATAGTTAGTTAACATTTTGGTCTAATAAAAATATAAACACAAAAATAGTTAAGAAAGATTGTTGTATATAACTGAAATTGAGACTTTATATATATACCACCCAATTAATTGTAAATAAATTTCTTTATAATAGTAATAAATAGAAACAATTATAGCTAAATTAGCTCAATAGAGAAGTTATGAGAAAAAATTCAATATATCCATGCAATATAAGTAAATTAAATATTTTCTTAGTTACCTGTCTTGTGATGACCGCCTTGGTCCTTCATCCCCGTGACGCTCAGGCGGCCAGATTTGCGGTTATGGCACCAACCGGCACCCCCCCCGTTATTCAAAACATGCACCCTAAAGATATTTCCCCAAAAGTTATTGTCATTGAGAAGGATGAAATTTTGGATTTTGAGGTTAAGGCAGAAGATTTTGACATGATGGATTCATTGA
>JADFSZ010000150.1 GCA_022560555.1 PVC group bacterium | reverse complement strand
TCCATCGAGAAAGGCCTCCCACGTACTGTGTCCCATGGCAAACGCTTCGGCGCGGCCCATCACAATACAATTTGTGATAATAAGTACCACAAACACGGATAGCTGTTTAGAGATCTCAAACATGTAGGCTTTTAAAACCTGATCAATCAAAATAACGAGCGTGGAAATCACGGACAAAAACACAATGATACGGATCGAGGTCGGAATAAAATTTCGGATTAAAGAAATGACAACATTGGACAAACACAAAACAAACGTCAGCGCCAACACCATCACAATCGCCGTTTTCACCTGTACCGTCACGGCTAACGCGGAACAGATTCCCAAAATCTGAAATGATATGGGATTATTTTCCCACAACGCGTCTTTAACAAACCCGACACGTTTCGCTGATAATAGTGATTCTGACATACCGCACCCCTTGATACAATTTGGAAAAGTTTATTTAATGAAAAAGTTTATTTAATGAAAAAAATTATTTTATCTCAAGCCCTTCTTCACGGACTTTTGTCAAAAATGGTAAATATTTTTTAAGATCATGTTCCAAGAAAGTTGTGACACCCTTGGAAGTCATTGTAGCTCCGCTTATACCATCCACCGCGTGACGTTTTTTGTCGGGATCCGAATACGTCTCATCCACTTTCCCCTTCACAACCTTTATACTGACGAGGCGCCCCGCATCATCCAAGATCTTTTTTCCGACAAAATTATTCTGAAACCACGGCATCTCGACTTCTCCCCCAAGCCCGGGCGTTTCTCCATGCTCATAGAATGTGATACCGAGCACTGTATTTAAATCTTTTTCCAGGGCCAAATACCCATAAATGGTAGACCAAAGACCTTTACCGGAAACAGGAATGGCCAAAGAAATAAACTCTCCGCCTTCTACGACAACATACACGGGAAGAAGCCCCGTATCTTTGTCCGGATCAAGCATGTCCGGTGTCTTGTCATCAATTATTTTACCATCCGTGTCAATAACCATCTCTCGAATCCGTTCTTTGTAGAAACTCTCAATTCCGGCAACATCCGTGATTTTTGCGAGTTCCTCTCGAAACCCAAAGGCCTTGATAATGTTCTTTTTTCTATCAATACTCCGATTCTGCTCCTGACGATCCTTTAGAGACACGGCAAAAAACGTCAAGAGCACACTGCAGACAACACAGACAAGTGTCGCAAACAAAATGATGTACTTGTTGCTATTTTTGTCCACGCGCCAACCTCCGTTTGATATTTGCCTGAGCCACAAAGTGATCAATAAGCGGCGCAAAAACATTCATAAAAAGTATGGCCAACATCACGCCCTCAGGATAGGCTGGATTTACACATCGAATAATGATGGCCAGGACCCCGATACAAAAACCGTAAATCCATTTCCCCGCGGCTGTTGTGGCGGAACTCACAGGATCTGTCGCCATAAAAACGATTCCGAACGCAAACCCTCCTAAGACAAGATGATAATGAAACGGAATCTTCAGCATCGGGTTTGAGTCTTCTCCACTCGTAAAATTCATGATCAGAGTGATAAAAAGCGCGCCCAACACGCATGAAACCATCGTACGCCAAGACCCGATCTTGGTAAAAATCAGGATAGCGGCTCCAATCAGACAACATAGCGCGGACGTCTCCCCTATCGAACCCGGAACAAAGCCCACAAACAGATCCCAAAAAGAAAATCCGGCTTCGTTCATACTTTCAACAACATTAGCCTTTTCCGGGGTAATCGCGGCCACAGCCAGAGCGGTCGCTCCGCTAAAACCATCCACAAGCTTGTCCTTTGCTTTATCCGCGAAAATCCAAACCTTATCTCCCGACATTTGCGCGGGATACGTAAAAAACAAAAAGGCACGGGCCGTCAATGCGGGATTGAGAATATTCATACCGACACCGCCAAACACTTCTTTTCCAAAAATCACACCAAACGAAATTCCCACCGCGGCCTGCCAAAGCGGCAGCATCGGAGGACAAATCAGAGGAAAAAGGAGACTGGTTACCAAAAACCCTTCGTTGATTTCATGCTTGCGAACAGTCGCAAACAAAACCTCCCATACACCCCCTGCGGCCAGTGTCACAATATAAAGAGGTAAAAAGACTTTGAGCCCTTCTAAAAAGCAGGACAACAATGAATAATCAACACCAAGCGCCAGAAATCGCTGCAATCCCGTATTATAAATCCCCAACAGGGTACAAGGAAGCAGCGCGAACACCACAGTAAACATCAAGCGCTTGGAATCCAGGGCGTCACGAATGTGGGACCCTTTTTTGGTCACCTCATCCGTTGTAAAGAGAAACGTATCATTCGCTTCGAATAACGGATACAGTTTCTCAAGCTTGCCGCCTTTCTCAAACAGCGGCCGGACTTTATCGAGCATTTTCAGTAAAAATTTCATAAGATTTTATTTCTATTTTTTGTCTTTTGCTTCGCGTTTTTCGCGGACTCCGAACTTCGAACTCTATACTCCGAACTAAATATGCCTCACGGCATATTTAATCCCCTTCTTTCTCTATTGTTTCTAATCCTTCGCGGATGATATCCGACACTTCTGTCTTCGAAGGACATATAAATGTGGCTAACGCGAAATCTTCCGGTGCCACTTCAAGAATCCCGAGCTGCTCAGCTTCTTCAATATCCCCGGCCAAAATAGCTTTTACCAAAAAATTAGTATAAATATCCAGAGGGACAACATTGTCATATACATCTGTCCAAACTATAGTTCGATGTCCCCCGTGTTTATTCGTATTCAAATCGAATCTTTTGGATTTTGAAATAATGCTGGATAAGAACACGCGTGAACTCGCGGAATATTGTTGGATGCCAGGCAAGGCCCAGCCCATAAATTCACGATAATTCCCCTCGTGAATGACAGAGATTGTTGTTTCATAAAAATTCAGAAACCCATCTAAACCGATATTGCGTCCGCTCAGGACCGTTCCGCTAATCACACGCTGATGTCCCTCACGAATTCGTTTTTTAACAATATCGTTCACTTTCGCCCCTAAATACGTCCGGTAATATTTTCGTTCACCGTCCTTCACGCCGGTGCCGCAAAGCGCTACAACCCACTGGGCACAAAAATACCCCAAGCGCAAAGACTTTCCCAGATTGGCCAGATGCATCGCCTTCAGATACCAAACACACTCTCCCTTGTTAATCGGATCAACACGATGAATATGTGTACTCACTAAGCCGGCCGGATGAGGCCCGCTAAATGTGTGATTTTCAACATCCTTTAAGGATGAAAAAACTTTTGAGTTTGGATTATTGGCCGAAATACAAACATGAATTTTTCCGTCAGTCAGTTTCTTAAGAAGATCGACCCCCAACTGAAGATCACCTAAGGAATCTTTGAGAACCCATCCCTGATCGGCCGCGTTAGGCTCGGTATTCATGGCATTAACAAAAATCGATTTCGGTAAACGCGCGCATGTCGGAACGCGATCAAACGGCCTCTCCCTCAAAAACATCAAAAGCCCCGAATCCTTCAAAAACTGAACAACATCTTCGCGGTTCATCTTCCGCAAATCCGCGGACGTTTTGGGGCCGAAACTTTCACATTCTTTTTTTTCGTCCGTCATTATCTCAACAGCCAAGACTTTTCTCTGCTCCCCGTAGTGTATTTTTGATAATGTCCCTGAAACAGGACTAACATATTTCACATCCGGAGCATGTTTAAAATAAAAAAGAGGTGTACCGGCTCTCACAGCGGCCCCCTCTTTAACAAAAAACTTTGGACGATTAATATGAAATTCATTTGGATAGAGCGCGACCGATTTTGGATAGGGCACATCAACCATATCTGTATCTGCGCGTCCCTCCAGCGGAATATCTAAGCCTTTTTTGATCTTAAAATCCGTCATAACTCTTCATTTTATTAAAATTTAGCTTAAATTAAAGCTGGTATTCTAATCATGTTTGCCCAAAGTGTCAAAGGAAAACATTTGGCAATAAGATTCATCTTAAGCCTTTGAAAATAAATCACTTACTATATATTCGAGAGTAGAAACCTAGGAAGGATGAGTTTGATCCTTTACGATGTCCCCTGCTTTTGGATCAAATCGGTCAATTTTTCCTTTTTCGCGACAATACTGGCCATGAGGTCTTCAAAGGATTTTTTAAATGACGCCACCCCGGCATCTTCAAGATTTTGGGTAACCTCATCGTAATCAATCATTGAGAGATCAAGTTCCTCAAAATGTTTTTTCGCCTCTTCGAC
>JADFSZ010000149.1 GCA_022560555.1 PVC group bacterium | reverse complement strand
TATGCTCAACAAGACGTTTAAGGATTTTTGATAAAAACGGTTTAGGAATATTTTCCTTTTTCGCGATGCTTTCAGCTTGACACGCCCCTTTTTTCTTATTCCGGACAATGTAAGAGACAGCACGTAAAGCATACTGTGATGGTTTCGAATAAAATAACATGGTATCCTCTTTCGGAGTGTTAGTCGGCTCAAATCAATGGGGTTAATAGTGGACCATAATGTCAATTTATCATGATAAGTTTACATATGTCAAGATCGTGTTTTACGCAAAAAATTGTCTTGTGGAGACTATCGGCTGAACGCATCCGTGATCATAACGGAAAAGGCCAGCATAAAAACGAGTCCGATCATAACACCCCACGCGGTGATAACTTTTCCTCCTTTTTCCATCGCGTCAGGAAGCATTTCGGAAATGACCAAATAAATCATGGCTCCGGCCGCAAAACCCAATCCAACCGGCAAAAGAGGGTCAAAGAAATGAACCGCTAACGCGGAGGGAACAGCCAAAAGCGGTTGGGGTAAACTGGACAAAACGGAAATCCAAGCACATTTCTTTGTCGAAACACCCCGGTTATGAAGAGGCAACGAGATGGCAATCCCCTCGGGGATATTGTGCACGCTGATCGCTAAAGCTATCATAATACCAAATCCTAGATCTCCGGTCGCAAATGCCACTCCTATCGCGATCCCTTCCGGGATGGAGTGAATGAACATCGCAAGAAAGATCAAAATTCCTTGCATGCCCATTTGATCCCGTGCTTTTTCAAAATAGTGGGACTGGTTATGAAGAAATTTTTCTGTAATCCAAAAGAAAGCCGCTCCCAATAATAGTCCGCCTATCACGCTATAGGGGGCAAAAGGGTATCTTGATTGAAGGTTAATGCCTTCTTGAATAAGTGAAAACGCGGACGCGGAAAGCATCATTCCGGCCGCGAAAGCAATCGCAAAACTCTGCACGAGACGGGAATCCCGTCTGAGAAAGTGAACAGGAAGAGCGCCAAGGCCCGTAGCAAGAGCACTGCCGACTCCTGCCCAGAGAGTCCAGTAAACAACTGAATACTTAATATCCATAAGTCGAAATATCTCCTATGGATACATTATATTATATTGCGCTAGATTAATACAGGCATAAATCAGCACGCACGCAAGGCCCCACGGCAAAAAAGACAAACATCTGCAAGCAGGTACCACTTTCAAACAACACTTTTTATTCACACCAACATTGAAAGGATCAAAATTCTCTCGGCTTTTCTAACACTTCGTATAACCACACTGGTGACACATCACACAGCCTTCTTCATATGCTAGATTACCGGAACACTCCGGACATTTAATCTTAAATCCATGATGTTCCTTTTTATTATTATTTTTCCTTCGCCCGGATAAAAATTCCGGAACATCCATTTTTCCCAGAAGAAGGGATTCGATCCCAAATTGATTTTTCGCGTCTTGGTATTTTCGTACAGCTTTCGCTAATCCGTCAGCTAACGACATCACGCGACCATCCCGTGTCGGAATCGATAGACTCGAACCGATGCCTTCCAATTGAGCTATGGCCGTATCCAAGGAACCGCGGCTTCTAAGGTATAACGACAGGAGCCTGCAAATGGCTTCTAAATCGCTATTGGCCACATCGCCTCCTTTGCCCAGCTGCGCGAATACTTCCCGTTCAAGTCCGCTTGCCGGCTCCACGCAAATTTTAACATGCATGTTACCAAATGGGGTGCTTTGGCGGATACGAATGCACGGCATCATCTCAGGAACCGGCACAGGTTTAATATCCGCAGGGGAAATCGGTTCACCTTTTTTGTGATCTTCCGGCTCTAATGCCATCGGTTGATGGCTTCGACATCCGTCCCGGTAGATGGTAACTCCCTTCAAGTTATACTCATAGGCCTTTTTAAAGATTTCCTTTATATCCTCCTGCGTACTGTCATGTTTGAAGTTAATTGTTTTAGAAATACTACTGTCGCAATATTTTTGAAACGCGGCTTGCATACGAATATGCCACTCAGGACAAATATCATGAGCGGTTTTAAAAACGTAGCGAAGCTCTTTAGACAATCCCTTCATTTCCTGGATGGAACCCGTTTTGATAATTTCACTCAATAGGGCTTCAGAACAGAGGTTTTGTTTCTTTATTTTCTCTCTGAAGACTTTATTAACTTCCATCATTTTTTGTCCCCCCAAAATATTACGGTAAAAGGCCAGTGAAAAGAGAGGTTCTATCCCGCACGAACAATCAGAAATGATACTGATTGTCCCCGTGGGAGCAATGGTTGTCGTAGCCGCGTTTCTCATGGGAACTCCGTTATGCTTATCCCAAACACTGCCTTTCCAGTTCGGAAAAACCCCTTTTTCTTCGGCTAAGGCATGAGAAGCCTTGTGGGATTCGTCTTGGATGCACCTCATGACATCTTCGGCCACCTGAAGAGCCTCCTCAGAGTCATAAGACACGTCCATCTGATAAAGAAGATCGGCAAATCCCATAATGCCAAGTCCGATCTTTCGATTTTTCTTACACATTTCTTCGATTTGGGGAATCGGATACCGGTTGACATCAATGACATTGTCAAGAAAGCGAACGGCCAAATAAACTGTTTGAGTTAAGGAATCGTATAGCACGGATTGTGTTTTCTTATCAAAAAATTTCGAAACATCAATGCTTCCGAGATTGCAGGCTTCATAACCTAAAAGAGGCTGTTCTCCGCAAGGATTCGTCGCTTCAATCGCTCCGATATGCGGGGTCGGATTCGCACGATTAATATGATCCATGAACAAAACTCCCGGTTCGCCTGACTCCCAGGATTTTTGAATAATAAGATTCATAACTTCTTCCACGCTCCAAAACGTTTCCGGAGCGTCCTGTTTAGAGATAAATTTTGTTTCGCCCGTTCTTGGATTGATAACTTCATGAGGTATGTTCGGTTGATTTTTCAGTTTTTCCATAAAAGCATCCGAGATCCCCACAGAGAGATTAAAGTTGGTTAATTCTTTTTGATTTTCTTTCACGGTTATAAATTCAAGAATATCGGGATGTGTAATATCCATCACTCCCATATTCGCTCCTCGGCGAAAAGCGCCTTGTTGAATCGCGTTTGTTGCCTCGGAAAAAACCTTAAGAAAGGAAAGAGGACCAGACGTTGTTCCCCCGCTGGATTGCACACGATCGCCTTTCGGACGCAGTCGAGAAAAGCTAAATCCCGTTCCTCCTCCGGCTTTCTGGATTAAAGCCGTATTTTTAATGGCTGTAAAAATACCGTCTATACTGTCTTCGACCGGCAAAACAAAACAGGCCGACAGCATCCCCATGCTGCGTCCGGCATTCATGAGCGTCGGCGAATTCGGCATAAACACACCGGTACGCATCAACTGATAAAATTGCCCGGCTAAATGTTCCTTTTTCTCAACATCAAATTTTGGATTCAAGTCTTCCCCTTGGCTCACACAATCAGCTACACGTCTAAAAAGCTCGTCCGGCATTTCACAAGCGGCCCCCTTCTTGTCTTTTTTGAGATACCGGTGTTCAAGTACGATTTTGGCGTTATCGCTTAGCTGAAAACGCCTCTTTTGATTTTTAAAAATATCATCGATAATATTGTGTGTGCTCATGATCCTTGATTCCCTTTCATATGATTTGTGTTAAAAACGAACATTTAGTTTAATTACGGATCCTTTACTATAGTATTATAGCACTATATATAGTATGTCAAGAAGATTTAGACACTATATATCGGCATTTTACAATATTTCTCAAATTGGGCGTACAAATGCCATCACGTTTTCAACAAACGCGATTAAAAGCAAGGACATGTTCCGTGCCAGGGCTATCATTTCACTACTATCAGTGATAATTGTTCTTTTAGGATTTAAATTTATTTTGAGTCGGGTTTTTGATCTTTAGATTCTATCCGCTTGGACGGATAGTTTTGAGGTCTTGACGATAAATTCCGCGGCAAACAGTTCTGATTATTTTTTGGAATATTCCCGGACAAGATTTTTAATTGCGGATTTATCCTGTTCTGTCATCTGTTGAAATTTTAAGGCGGTCTCGATCAGCCCTTGATCGATTTCGTCGGATCGAATAACTTCGGCGTAAATAGTGAGCAGCTCCGCTTGATCCGGGATACTGACGCGTAATCCGAGAACACTCCCGGACTCAAATGTTTCCAAAGAGGTCACTTTCATTCCGCCGATTGAGAGATCCCCTGATTTAACAAAAATATCTTTGGCGCCCTT
>JADFSZ010000148.1 GCA_022560555.1 PVC group bacterium | reverse complement strand
TGTATCAGTTTGTGTATGAAATTTTACCGCGTTTTTGTCAGGACCATTCTTGGGAGTCCGTGCGTACGGACATATTCGACAACATGTTTCCGGATCAAATTGCCATTGTGCCCAGGATTGTATTGCAAAAAAAAGGTGCGATTGATTGGTTCAAGTTTGATGTGAAATATGAGGCCGGGAAAAGTACTCCCGAGATTTCCAAAGAGGCTATTCATAATGCCCTTGTGTGTGACAAAAGGTATTTGAGAGCGAAAAACGGCCAATATTATCCCCTTGACCGAAAAAAAATTGAAAATTTACATTCCGTTATTCAAGACATTCATACAGACAAAAGCGGTCGTACATCATTATGGCACCTACCTTTTCTTGTATCTGAAATTGGCCGTGATCCGTCGATACAACTTACGATGGACCCGGAACTGGAAAAGATTTGGGGCGAGATCAAAAACTTTCGCGGTATTGAGAAAAAAACCCTTCCTAAAGAAGTGAACAGGGTATTGCGGGACTATCAAAAGAAGGGCCTTGACTGGCTCTGTTTTTTAAGGAGTTTTGGATTTTCCGGAATTCTCGCGGATGACATGGGTCTTGGAAAAACTCTGCAGGTTCTCAGCTTGCTTGCCAAAAAGAAAAAAAACAGCGGGCCTTCTTTGGTTGTGTGTCCGACTTCATTGGTGTGGAACTGGTTTGAAGAAATACAAAAATTTCTTCCAAGCCTCAAAGCGGTGATTATTCACGGACCATCCCGACATGAGCAGTTTGAAAAAATTCCGCGCATGGATCTTGCCATTACATCTTACGCCTTAGTCAAAAAAGATTTAGACCGCCATCTTCAACATCATTATCGCTATGTTGTTCTGGATGAAGCGCAAATGATTAAAAATCAGGATTCCCTAGTTGCCAAAGCCGTTAAAAAATTGAACGCTCGCTACCGTTTGGCTTTGTCAGGGACCCCCATTGAAAACAATCTTATGGAGCTGTGGTCCATTTTTGATTTTCTTATGAAAGGATATTTGCTTAGTGAGAGTGCGTTTCGAAAAAAATACGAGCGTCCTATTACAAAAGACGGCTGTCCAGAGACCTTAAAAAGACTCAGGCGAAAGATCTACCCGTTTGTTTTACGGAGAGTCAAAGAAGATGTTTTGGACGAACTGCCCGATAAAATTGAGCAGACCATTCATTCGGAATTGTCCCCGGTCCAGATACAGATTTATAAAAAGATACTTAAGCATTATAGATCCCAAATTGTTGAAACTGTCCATAGAAGAGGTTTTGAAAGGAGCCGGATTACCATTTTAACCGCCTTGCTGAGACTGCGGCAAATATGCTGCCATCCCGGTCTTGTCGATCCGGCTCTGATTGATCACAATATGCACGATGACATATCGGGGAAATTTGATGCCTTGCGGGATATCGTACGTAAAATTTTACAAAACAAGCAAAAAGTTCTTGTGTTCAGCCAATTTACAAAAATGCTTGATATTATGGAGGAATGGATTCAAAAAGAGGGAATAATGTATACTCGCTTGGACGGCCATACAAAAAATCGTCAGGAAGTTGTTCAGCGCTTTGTTGACCATGTGCCCTCAGGAGTGTTCTTGATGAGCCTCAAAGCCGGTGGCTTGGGTTTGAATCTTGAATGCGCGAATCATGTGATCCTGTACGATCCCTGGTGGAATCCGGCCGTGGAAGAACAAGCCATCGATCGGGCTCATCGTATGGGGCAAAAAACCGTTGTGCATGCTTATCGACTCATTTCCTTGGGGACGATCGAAGAAAAGGTTCGTGCTTTGCAGAAGAAAAAAGAAGATCTTTTTGACTGTGTTATCAAAACAAACCAAGATATGGTAAGAAGTTTATCATGGGAGGACGTAAAACTTCTTTTTGATCTTTAAGATTCTTGAGATTGAATCATTATGGCAAAAGATATTCCTCCTATATCAAAATCACCTGAACAAAACCCCGCATCCGTATTTGTCTCTTCCTCTCTTTGCTGCAAAAATCTTTTACTAGCCGTATTTCTGATTTTTATTGTTTTTGCGGTTTACGCGAATTCCCTCAACAACCAGTTTGTTTATGACGATACAGCTGTTATTGTTGAAAATCATTTTGTCAGGGATCCGGCCAACCTGAAGGACCTGTTTACGAATAAATATTTTGCGCGGTCGGGGATCGGACAAATGACCAACTCCGGGGAAGGGAGCTGGAGGCCCTTGGCGACGCTGACATATTTCATCGATTATCAACTTTGGGGTATGCGTCCGTTTGGTTATCATTTGACGAACGTGTTGTGGCATGGGGTATGTGTTGTGCTGTGGTTTTCCTTCTTGGTAAAGTGTTTGAAAAACACCGGAGCCGCTCTCATAGGTTCTCTCTTGGCGGCTGCGCATCCTATTATGACTGAGGCTGTCAATGCTGTTGCGTTTCGCGAAGATATTCTCTCAACAGCTTTCTTTTTGTTCTCGCTGCTTGCCGGACTTTTGTTTTTGGAAAGACACAAAACATTTTGGGCCTTTTTGTCAGGAGCCTGCTATATGTGTGCTCTCTTGTCGAAAGAAATGGCCTTCTTCTTTCCGGTGACCATGTTTTTTGTACACAGTGTTTTTATTGAGCCGGATAAACCCTGGCGTCATCTTTTACGTCAGCGATATTACGGAGGATTATTGCTTGTGAGCCTTGTGTATCTTGTTTTTCGATTCGGGATTTTTACAAACCCGAATGTTGTAAATCTCGCTTATCCCGGAGGAAGTTTTTTTTCAAACATGCTTACTATGGTGTATGTCTTTGGCCGATATGTCGCTCTTCTTTTTTGGCCCCTTTATCTCAATGTGGATTACCGCGTTGAGGCTATTGTTGACTTAACCCATGTTGGTTTTTGGATGTCCTTGCTCTCGCTGGGATTTATTGTCACACTAGGATTAAGAGGGCTCTTTAGAAGGCAAGGGTTTGGAGTCGGGATTCTATGGTTTTTCGTTAATGTGATTATTGTGTCCAATATACTTCCCATTAAAAACATCATGGCCGAAAGATATCTTTATCTACCGTCGTTCGGCTTTTATTTGTTAGCGGCATGCGCATTTACTGCGATGATGAAGAATTCAAAATTGTTATTGAGACGCGCGATAACATGTGTTTTTATCGTTGTGTTCTTCTTGTGCGCCTATCGGACGCATCTGAGAAATGATGATTGGGATAACGCGAAGAATCTTTGGTCTCAAACAGTTCGGGTGAGTCCGAAAAGTTATAATGCGCACAGTAACTTTGCGATTGCTTTGGTTGGGGAAAAGCAATTTGAAGCGGCTGTTGAAGAATATCAATTGGCTCTTCAGATTGATCCCATGGATCCGGAAGGCCATTATAATTTAGCACGGTGTTATGGGCTCATGGAGAAAACCCAAAAAGCTTTGGAACATTACTATGAATCGATACGTATTGATCCTACATACGCCGAAGCCCATAATAATATCGGAATCATTTTTGCCAAACAAGGAAAATACGAAACGGCCATCCGTGAATTTAAGGCTTCCCTCAAAATCAATCCGAGAAACGCGAATGCGTACAACAATATCGGGAATTGTTATTCGGAGTTAAAAAACTATCCGGAGGCGATTCGCGCCTATCAAAGAGCTATTGAATTTGACCCGAGGCGTCTCAATGCTTATGTCAACTTGGGGGTAAGCTACCTGGAGACAGGCGATGCAAAAACAGCCGTGTCCTATCTTGATCACGCCCAAAGAATTGATCCTGAAAATCCGATGGTCCTTCAAATTTTAGCCCAGGCGTGGCAAAGTATCGGGGACAGCGAACGTGAGCAAAAGGTTCTTGAGCACCTTATCAAGCTAAAGCCTGATCATCGGGAGGCTCTTATGCGGCTCAGGAAACTTCGTCTCTAGAACGCTTCAAAGCCATGTGAACAGGACTTGAAATTATGCTGTAACTCGTTTATAATTATATGGATACATGTTCATAGAGAGCCGGACTTGACAAGCGAAAATAAAATATGCTATTGAAATAGAAGAGCTTAAGTCATACAATGGGGTGCGTCAGCTATATAAAGTGACCAAGGAGGGGCTTTTATGAGAATGTTTGTGGCAATATTAATCGTATCAACCTATGTGTTCACAGCGAGCATTGTGTACGCAGGTGAAGCTTGGCCATGGGTTGTCGGAGGTCTTGCGGGGATACTGACGATCAGCGCTATCCAGGATTCGAACCGGAGACAAAACCAGGAAGTGCATCACTATTACCATCAACAACCCGTGTATCAACAGCAAGCAGCCTATCCGGTAGGAGTCCGTGCTCAGGAGC
>JADFSZ010000008.1 GCA_022560555.1 PVC group bacterium | reverse complement strand
CATCAAGGCTTGACACCGGTTCATCCGCGACAATAAACTGGGGTTTAACCGAAAGAGCACGAGCAATGCCGATACGTTGACGCTGTCCCCCACTGAATTCATGCGGATATCGATTTTTACAATCCGGATCGAGTCCCACAGACATCAAAAGTTCACAAACCCGTTGCTCAACTTGAGAAGCCTTCAAGGAGCTTTCATGAATCGTGATCCCTTCCTGAACAATTTGTCCGACAGGCCATTTCGGATTCAGGGAGCCGTAGGGATCCTGAAATACGATTTGGACAACACGCGCAAGCTTTCTTATGGACCGTCTGCGATTTTCCCAGATATCTGTACCCTGAATACAAATTTGGCCATCATCAGGTTTGATAAAACCCAAAATCATTTTTGCTATAGTGGTTTTTCCGCAACCTGACTCCCCGACAAGACCAACAGTTTCGGCCTTCTCAATAGAAAATGAGACCCCATCAACGGCTAATACACGTTTTTCACCCTTATTTTTAAATGGTGATTGGTGCATTTGAAATTGTTTTTTTAAATCAGTGACTTCCAATAAGGGCATCTGACAGAGGTCCTTTCATTAATTTTTTCTAATTCCGGATGCGTCCGACGGCAATCATCTTGAACAAATTCACACCGGTTGGCAAATCGGCATCCCTCGAGTCCGTCCAGTTTTTTTGGCACTTCCCCCGGGATACTGTTTAGTTTTTCGGCCCGGCGGGCTCGACATGGAATTGACCCTAATAGAGCTTTTGTGTATGGATGTTTTGGATTTTTGAAAAGCTCTTCCGTTGAGGAGGTCTCAACGACTTCTCCCGCATACATCACATAAATCCGATGGCTGATATTTTGAACAATCCCAAAGTCATGTGTTGTTAACAGTATCGACATCCCCTTTGTTTCATGCAAGTGCTTTAGTAAATTCAATATTTCTCTTTGAACAGTGACATCCAGAGCTGTGGTTGGCTCATCCGCGATAAGAAGCTTTGGTTCGCACATGAGAGCCATGGCAATCATCACACGCTGCTTCATCCCACCGGACAGCTGATGAGGATAACTTTTCAGCCTGTCTTTAGGCTCCGGAATTAAAACATCATTCAATGACTTTATGAGGGCATCTTCCATCTCTCCTTTCGAGAGATTCTTATGAATTTTCATCGACTCAGCAATCTGGTTTCCGATTGAATAAACCGGATTGAGAGCGAGAGAAGGCTCTTGAAAAATATAAGAAATATCTTTTCCTCGAATTCCCCGTAAATACTTTTCACTCTTTCTTAGCAAATCAACCCCATTAAAGACAACACTCCCCTCGAGAATTCGAGCGGGAGGCGAAGGCATAATTCGAGTTAAGCTCATGGCGGTCACGCTTTTTCCGCATCCGGACTCACCGACAAACGCAACCACTTCTTTATTGTCAACACAAAAGTCAACTTTATCGACCACCGTATTTACCCCCCACAGAGTCTGAAAAGCGATTTTTAAATCCTTCACATCTAAAAGAGTGTCTGTCATAGCTTATGTTTGTGTTTGCGTTTCTGCTTTTGTTTTTGTTTTTACTATTTACTATTTACTATTTACCATTTACGGATTTTACGTTCCCGTTTTAGGATCCAAAGCATCTCTAAGGCCATCCCCGAAAAAGTTAAAACACATTGTGACAATAAAGATCGCAAATCCGGCAATCAGTATCCACGGATGAAACTTAATGTCCGTAATGTTCATCGCGCGCGTCAGCATATTGCCCCAACTGACTTGAGGCTCCGTTATACCTAGCCCCAACAGAGACAACGCAGCTTCTCCTAGTATATATGACGGAATGGATAGTGTCGCGGCCACAATCACATAACTGGATGTGTTGGGTAAAATATGCTTGATGATAATAGACATATGGCTGGCTCCCAGAGCTTTGGCGGCTAAAACATAATCACTTTCCCTAATTGACAAAACAATCCCGCGAATCACTCTGGCCATGCCGGCCCACCCGATAAACGACAAAATCACGATCAGCATCAAATAAACTTCCGTGGAAGATAATTCTAACGGAAGTACGCTTCTTAACGTCAGCATAAGAAAAAATCCCGGCACAGACATAATCATCTCAACCAGGCGCATCATCACGTGATCAATCCATCCTCCAAAGTATCCCGCGATACCTCCAAAAAGCATTCCTAGACTTATCGAAATGCTCACACCAATAAGCCCGATGGACAAGGAAACACGCCCGCCGTAGATAATACGGCTAATGATATCCCGGCCATTCCAGTCCGCTCCGAATAGATACAGCTTCGCGGGTTCATCTACCCCAAACAAGTGACGCGAGGCCGGAAAGATTCCTAAGACTTTATACTCGAAGGCTTTCACAAACAACTTAATCGGGTAGCGTTTATCTGTAATATTTTTGTAAGTTTTAGACCCGTCTTTAATCTCCAATCGCGTTTCATAAATAAAGGGACGAAAATGAAATTTATTATTTTCATCCACAAATCGTATTTTTACGGGAGGATGATACGCTTTTTTTGGAACGGACTTGTCATAGGCATAAGGAGAAAAAAATCCGGCAAATATAGCCAAAATGTAAAATACAAGAAGGATAAAAAAACTCCAAAGAGCCAATTTATGTCTCATGAGTTTTTTGGCCGCCAGCCGCATAGGCGACAAAGAGGTGAGTTCTCTTTTCATTAAAAACATCCTCCCATTGAAAATACTTTTTTCATGATTGATACCTTACCCGCGGATCCGTTACAGCCAGAAGAATATCCGCGAATAAATTCGAGATAATAAGCAAACACGAACTAATCACGAGGGTTGCCATCACCAAATAAACATCCTGTTTGAGAACAGCATCCAGCATAAGACGTCCTAAGCCCGGCCATGACAGAATGGCTTCGGTGAGCGCCACCCCGCTCAGAAGCCCGGATAACTGATAGCCGAAAATCGTGATCATGGGATTTACGGCATTCCGAAGCGCGTGCTTATAAATCACCTTAAACTCGGATAAACCTTTCGCTCTCGCTGTTGTAACATACGGCAGTTTGAGAACATCAAGCATATTGCCTCGCATCAATCGGACAAGCCCGGCCACACTGCTCGCGACAAGAACCGAAATAGGAATCAGCAAATGCCGGAACAAATCCCAAGTTTTTTCCAAAGGACTCATCATGTCAAAATAGATAGGATCCCTAACACCTCCTGTCGGCAGCCAAGTTGTATGTGACGCGACATAGATAAAGAGAAAGGCCACAAAAAATGTGGGCAAACTCATCCCGATAAATGTAAGAACAGAAAAAATCCTATCCCCGAGTTGGTATTGATGACGCGCGGAGTATATCCCGATCGGAATCGCGATGGCCCATGTGAGAACGAGGGAAATAACGGCTAAATAGAGAGTATTGAAGAGGCGCTGACCGATAAGAGTTATAACCGGAATGTGATAACTTGTTGAGTACCCAAAATCTAATCTCAGCATGCCCCAAAACCATTTCAGATATTGGATAACAAGAGGCCGATCAAATCCGAAACGTACCCGCAAATCCTGAAGAGTTTGTTCGCTGATTTGGGGATTTTGAGACAATTCGGAAAAGGGGTCGCCCGGGGCCGCCTGAATCAAAATAAAAGAGATAATGGTGATTCCAATAACAAGAGGAACGGCCTGGAGAGCCCTTTTAGCTATATATTTTAGCACCTAGTCCCCTCGCTGACTTGAATTAACCTCAACAGATAAACCCCCTATTTCAAGAGCTCATATTTTTTTAATTTATACTGCAGGCTTTGGCGTGTCATCTTCAATTTTCGAGCCGTTTTAAACTGATTCCCGCTCATATCTTCCAATGTTTTTAGGATAATACTTTTCTCATACTCTTCGACAGATTCTTTTAATGATCCGGCAATAGCAATAGGGCCCGTCTCTTTGGAGGCGTTCACGATTCGGTCGGGAAAACTTGACACATCCAACAGGGGCCCTTCTTCCATAATAAGAGCGTGTTCTAAAGCATTTTCTAACTCACGCACATTGCCCGGCCAATGGTATTTCATAAGAAATTCGAGTGTGTTCGCGGAAAGGGCCGGTTTGGATTTATTGAGACGTTGTGAAATTTTATCGAGCAGGTGGTCCACCAATACCGGGATATCCTCGAGACGATCCGTTAACTGAGGCAATTGGATATTAATAATATTCAAGCGAAAAAACAAGTCTTCACGAAAACGTCCATGACGAACTTCTTCAGTCAGGTTTCGATTCGTCGCCGCGATGATACGTGCATGAATACTGATGGATTCTGTGCTTCCGATTCGACGAACCTCCCGCTCCTGCAAGACCCGGAGCATTTTTGATTGTAAAAGAAAGGGCATCTCAGCAATTTCATCTAAAAAGATGGTCCCATCCTCCGAAGCCTCAAAAAGACCGATTTTATTTTTGTCCGCACCGGTAAACGAACCCTTCATATGGCCAAAAAGCTCGCTTTCCAGCAGTGTTTCAGGAATCGCGCTGCAGTCCACTGAAATGAAGGGAGAATTACGCCGCGGGCTGCTATAATGAATCGCACGTGCCACTAACTCTTTACCTGTCCCGCTTTCCCCCGTCACAAGAATGGTGCTGTCTAAAGGAGCAATTTTGCGAATGTCATCAAAAACATTTTTCATAACTTTGCTTTCACCGATAAAATTATCGAACTGATACTCCATTTTATCTAACGTGGTTTTATCGGGATGCTGAATATGTTTTTGAGCGTTTTTGAGAACAGCACGAAGTTCCGTTATATTAAAGGGTTTTGTGATGTAATCGTAGGCTCCCTTTTTCATGGCGTCCACAACTTCATCAACAGAAATATAGGCAGTCATCATAATGACAACAAGGCGAGGATGTCTCTTTTTGAGTTGTTTTAAAAGCCATAATCCATTTTTAGGTTCCATGCGAACATCAATAAGCGCGTAATCGGGTTTAAATAATTTGGCCCTTTGGTACGCTTCTTCGGAATCATTCGAGGCCTCAACAATGTATCCCTCATCTCTCAAAAGCACATCCAAAAAATCAATCATGCTCTGCTCATCATCGACAATTAGAATTTTGTCATTTTTCATATTTCTCCCTCATATTTTTTCAAGACACCTCTGCCTTAGGAATGAGAACACAAAATACAGTGCCCTTCCCTTTTTGGCTTTTTACTTCGATACGGCCTTGATGACCTTGAATGATATGCTGCGCCACAGCTAATCCCAGGCCTGTGCCTGATTTCTTATTGCTATAAAATGCCTGAAATATTTTTTCTTTTTCAGACTCCGTCATGCCTTCTCCAAAATCCTCAACACATACACCGGCATATTTCCGATCGCCCTCTTCAATATGCTCAAGGTAGATATGAATACGTATGGTACTGTCATTCTGATTTTTAGACGCGTCAATGGCGTTAAATATAATATTATTGAAAGCCTGTTTGAGCTGATCGGAATCCCCGAGGATCTTAATATTCGGTTCAATATTCTGATCAAATCGTGTTTTGAAGGGAAGTTTTTTGTTGTGTTGAATTATCATAATAATTTCGTCCATAAGATCTTTAAGTTCCACCACATGAAAGTGCGGCTTATTCACACGAGACAATTCCAAGAAGTCGGTAACAATTTTATTAAGCCTTTTGGATTCCTTGATAATGACATCAAAAAGCTTTTTGCAATCATCCGAAACACTCACTTTTTCTTTGAGCACCTCGGCCGAACCTGACAGAGACGCCAGAGGATTACGAAGTTCATGCGCAATGGTAACAGCCATTTTACCGAGCTCATTATTTTTATCAATCCGCGCGATGTTCTGTTCATACCTTTTTTTCATGGAAATGTCCTGAAACAGAAATATAGATCCGATAATGTTTTTGCTTGCATCTCTGAGAGGAGAAAGACTGAATCCAAGATCAATTTCTTCTCCCTTGCGCTTATAAACAAGTTCATAGTTCCGAGAACGCTTCATAATCTCCGATGCATTCATGAGAAGATAGTTTAGTTTATCCTTCTCCTCATCCGGAAATAGACTTTGGACCGGCACACTCTTAATCCGGGGCCATTCCTTCCCTAGAATATGAAGAGCAGATGGGTTTGCAATCACAATGTTTTTATCCATCCCTATGATGAGCAAGCCTGTTTTCATATTTTGGATAACACTGTCATACAGCATCGTTAAATCGGTCAACTTACGGTTTTTAATGTCAATTTCATTCATGAAATACCTTGATAAAAACGCCGCCAGAATAAAAAGGGTGATTTTCAACACAAGTACGTAGATAATGTAATGCACACTTTGATAGCTTAGAACATCAAGCGATACATCCCAAAAAGCCCCGATCTTTTCCATAACAACAACGAACAAATAAATCGTTGAGCAAAATACAGACATATTCAGACAAAACCGGCGGGAAACAACTAATCCCGAAGCCACGATAATGACAAGATACAAAGACGAAAAAAAACTGTCAACCCCTCCTGACTTATGTGTGATCATGGTAACAAGAAGCGCGTCACAGGCTAACAGGCCGATCGCGGTCCTTAACACAACGGCGTACGACTTCCCCCATATTTTATAGATAAAAAGGGCCAGACATACGATCAAAAAAAGAAAAATAACCGTGAGAATAATGTCGATATTATAGAGAGGAATGCGTTTGTTTTGGCTGGTAAAGAGAATCCATAACCCAAATACAAAAAATGTTCCCACGAGCTGGGATAAACATAACTTTTTAAAACGCGGAATAAGTTGTTCTAGCAGATTTGGCTGCACAAGGCCCGCCCCCTATACATTAGACAATCGTCGACAGCTGAAAGATAGGTAAAAACATCGCGATCACAATCCCGCCGATAACAATTCCAAGAAATGATATCAAGAGAGGCTCAATAAGAGATGTCAATGCTGTGACAGCCGCGTCAACTTCATCGTCGTAAAAATCAGATATCTTCCCCAACATTTCCTCTAAGGCGCCTGTCTGTTCTCCGACAGAAATCATCCGAATCACCATGGGCGGAAAAACACCTCCACGCGCCAAAGGCACCGCGATGCTTTCTCCCTCCTTGATACTGGTCCGCGTGTCTAAAACAACTTTTTCCACCAATTTATTGCCTGATGTGTGGGCTGTGATTTCTAACGCTTCCAGGATATTCACACCGCTTTTCGTGAGGGTAGATAATGTCCGCGTAAATTTTGAAACAGCCACCTTTCGTAAAATAACTCCAAAGATCGGTAATTTGAGGGCCAAGCCATCGAGGTACAAAGCCCCGGCTTCGGTTTTTTTATAGCGTACAAACAAGAAACTAAAAATGATCAGGCCAAGAATGACCCAAAGTAAATACGCGTTAAGAAAATCACTAAGGGCTAACAAAAACAATGTGATAGCCGGAAGTTCGGCATCAAACGAGTCAAATATATCTCTAAACGTCGGTATCACTTTGATAATCAGTCCTGTTGTGATCACGATGGCAATACACGTAACCGATATGGGATAGACCATGGCGGATTTAACTTTTCGTTTTAAGACGTTCATTTTTTCTAAGTACGAAGACACGCGATCTAAAATTTCATCCAGCATTCCGCTGGCTTCTCCGGCTTTAACCATATTGACATAGAGTGTCCCGAAAATCTTCATATGCTTGCTCATGGCTTCCGATAAACTTTTACCGCCTTCAACCTGCTGTTTGATATCAGTAATAACATCTCTGAAGGCGGGGTTCTCAATCTGCTCCTGCATTATTTCTAAACCCTGCAGGATCGGCAGCCCCGCGTCAACCATTGTCGACAACTGCCGGCTAAAAACCACAACATCCTCCAATTTAACTTTTCTTCTTCGAGATCTTCTTCCTGACTTAGCCGCCGTAGTTGACACATTTAAGACCGTAAGCCCTTTCGCCCGTAAATTCTTTATGACACCAGCTTCCGATTCAGCCTCCATCGTTCCTGTGACATTTTTTCCGCTTGTGTCTTTCGCGCTATAGGTATATTTTTCCATAATTTGTCCTCGTAATCTAAGTTAGTAACTAATCCCCCGCCGTAACACGAAGGACTTCTTCCAAAGACGTATCCCCCTTCGCAACTTTTATAAGTCCCGCTTTACGTAAAGTGATCATTCCGTTTTGAATGCCGGCTTTTTTAATCTCTATGGAATTTGCCCGGCGAATAATCATATCCTTAATATCGTCTTCGATCACAAGCAGCTCGAGCAATGCCAATCGCCCCCGATACCCGGTATTCATACAGGCCACACACCCTTTCGGTTTATAAATTTCCTTTTTTTGTCCATCTACAAACTGAATCTTTAATCGCTCAATCAATTCCGCGGACGCTTCATAGGACTCTTTGCAGTGAGAGCAGAGTCTGCGGACCAGTCTCTGAGCCGCACACGCAATGAGTGAGGAGGCCACTAAAAACGGTTCAACACCCATATCAATCAGCCGCGCGAGAGAACTCGCCGCGTCATTCGTATGAAGCGTGCTCAGCACCAAATGCCCGGTCAACGCGGCTTTAATGGAAATATCAGCCGTTTCAAAATCCCGGATTTCCCCGACCATCACCACATCCGGGTCCTGGCGCAAAATCGATCTTAGCGAGACCGCAAAGGTCAAACCAATATTTGAGTCAACCGACACCTGGCAAATCCCTTCAATTTGATATTCAACCGGATCTTCGGTTGTGATAATATTTACTTCCGGGGAAGTAATATAGCTGAGCGCCGAATAAAGAGTTGTTGTTTTTCCACTCCCGGTCGGTCCCGTAACCAAAAAAATGCCATGGGGATGGGAAATGCTTTTTTGCAAATTTTTTAATGTAGATTCTTCAAAATCCAATTTTGCTAAATCTACGGTCAGTGTGCTTTTATCTAAAATACGCATAACAATCTTTTCCCCAAAAATCGTGGGCAGCAGTGAAACACGAAAATCGATATCCTTCCCCTCTGTTCTGATACGAATCCGGCCATCTTGAGGAAGCCGTCTTTCGGCAATGTCCAAATTGGCCATAATCTTGATCCGCGAGATAATCGCCGCCTGCATCGATTTGGGGGGTGTTTGCTCCAAATCATGCAGCACACCATCTAATCGATACCGGACACGGATTTTCTTCTCACGAGGTTCGATATGAATATCACTTACCTTCTCCCGAATAGCCTTCACAAGAAGAAAGTTCACGATTTTTATCACAGGGGCTTCGTCCCCCCCTGTGATTTCATCGAGATTGATTTCATCCTCTTTAGAATCTTGGGCCAGCTCAACGGAAGAATCCGAATCAAATGATTCCATAACTTTATTGATGTCGCCCGTTCCCTGGGAATAAAACCTGATAACAGCTTGATCAATATCTTCTGGGGTACTAATCACGGTTTTGACTTCGAGCCCGGTCAAAGTTTTCACATCGTCAATGGCAAAAACGTTCAAGGGATCTGCCATGGCAACAGAAAGTTTTTTTCCGATTTTTGATATGGGAACAATTTGATAATGCTTAGCGAAATTTTTCGGGATGAGTTGGATGACTTCTTTGGGAGGCATAAATTTTTCAAGATTGATGGGGGCAATGCCGAGATGCTGGCCGATGGTACTCATGAGCTCTTTCGCGGTGATATATTTCTTTTCAATGAGAATATCCCCTAAGCGGCGTCCCTCTTTTTTACGAATCTTTAAGGCTTCATCTAACTGCTTCTTTGTGATAAGCTTGTTTTCAAGAAGGATTTCCGTTAATTGCTTTTTAAGCGATACGCTCATAAGGCCTTATATAAATGTGCGGTTATATGGAAAATACCATAATAGTTTAGCATGATTCATGTTAGATTGTCAAAATACTTTTACGGAAAATACTATAGACATGTCCCCTAAACTTCATATCATTCTCAATCCAAGCGCAGGATGGCATCGCGCCCAACGCGAATCCCGAATTTTGTATCAAGCTCTGAAGTACCACCACATCTCGTATGAAGTTCACACCACAAGCCATGCCGGACATGCACGAAAGCTTGGCCGACAACTATCCGGCCAGGGGGTAACACAGATCGGGGTTCTCGGAGGGGATGGGACGTATCATGAGGTCATCAACGGCATAATGGATAGCCCGGGAACAACACAACCTATTTTAGGCTTTATTCCCGGCGGCTCCTCTAATGATCTCGCCCAATGTTTAAACGCGGACACTTCTGTTGAAAAATTTTGCCAAAATATTCTTCAAAATAAAACCTCCACCATCGATTTAGGTAAAGTCAACGGAAACTATTTTGTTTTGGCATCTGCTCTGGGATTATTTGCGGATGCCGCGAAGAGAAGCAATCACTTAAAGGGGCTGTACGGCCAATACCGGTATTTGGCGGCAGGATTCTTCTCAATCATGTTCACCCGTAATGGATGGAATATGGAACTAGAATTTTCCGATCAAAAATTACAGGGCAATTATTCTGTTTTTATGCTCAGTAATCTTTCACGATTCGGAGTCCTCAGGCTCGTCCCCGAATCCTCAGCGGATGACGGCCTCATGGAAGCCGTTCTTATTGACTGGATTCCTAACAAATGGAGGGCCATTGATTTACTAAGGCTTGCCCGCCAGGGTCGTCTCATGGATCACCCACACTTGAGAATCATCCGAACAGATAAACTTCGTTTAACGATTCATACTCATTCCGAATTAAATTTAGACGGGGAACTCTACCCGCATCAAGACACCTATGAATTTCAGGTTGTGCCGCGAAAACTAAGAGTATTTTCCGGATAAAATTTTTCAGCGGGATTTTAAGAGTTTGGTATATTTTTTTAGCGTCCTTAAAATCAACCATATCATGAAAACAGCAATGACAAACCAGGACCAAAACGGATCCAAATAAATCCGCTGATAGATAAAACAATCCTGAATAAAATTAAGTCCAAAGAACGTCATACCAATCACCATAAGTCCCGGATACTCCTTTCTGAGAACCCTCTTGAGATCAAAAGCCCGCCCGGAAGCTTTCCAGGCACCCCATTGAGGAAACAACATCGGGGTTTTTTGAGCCCAGAGTTCAAATTCCTTTTGAAATTTTTGAGCCAGAAACTCCTCCTCGACAAATATGATTTTTTCGTAATAGAAATAGGCCAGCATGATAGTCAAAAGCCATGCTGTTATGTCCCCGGCAAAAAGCGCGAATCCCGTTAAAATAATGATGTTGGCCAGATACAAGGGGTTTCTCACGACCGAATAGAACCCTTTCGTCACCAAACAATCCGCTTTCTGTCGTTTGGTGTTACGACCCGATGTATTCTTCGGAGACGTTCCCACAACAATGATACGGACTATATATCCCGTAAGAGAAACAAAGAGGCAAATTATCTTCCAGACAAAAGCTTTTGCCTCCGCCCCGCCTCCGGCATGGTCCATGAAGATAAAGAGGATAAAAAAGGGGATAAGAAGAAACGGTAAGTTGATGCGGTTTTTAAAAAACAGTTCTCCCCAAGCAGTTATTTGATCTTTCAGCTTTTTATATTTTTTCATGATGCCCTAAAAGCTTCGATAGACTTAACCCCGGCATCAATCGCTTCCTCGGCCCGATGGAATTCCAGTAAATCAATGTCATCCACATCAGGTTTAATCACGATATCCGCGTCTCTCAGGGACGCCTGCGAAATCTGATATTCCATCAAAACCATTGTTTTTAGGATAACACTAATGGCCGTCGGAGGACGATCTGTGATACGCTTTCTCATTTCTTCAATATTATTCTTGATCTTCTCGGCACTTTCTAAGATGGGATTTAAAAAAGCTTTGTTCTCTTGAACGAATTCATCGAGCTTAGTATTTATTTTTTTTAAATAAGGATGTTGAAACGAGCCCTTTCGCTCTTGAGGAGAATTTTCCTTCTTTCGACGATACACTTTTTGAAAATCACGGCTCACATCAATAGCCACAACGTGTCCTTTAAAATATTTTCTCACAACGGATATGGGCAATGGATTGACAACACCCCCGTCAATGTAATAATCCCCCTCAATTTTCACGGGTGCAAAAAGGCCCGGGGTTGATATGCTGGCCCTGATAGCATCAATCACTTTCCCTTTCGAAAAAACGCGTTCAGTTCCCGTTTCAAAGTTGGTTGCCACGCACACAAAAGGAACCTTCAATTCTTCAAAAGTGACATCCCCGAGAACGGCATGAATGGTATCAATAATTCGGGACCCATTGATCAGCCCCTCGCGTAAAAAATAAAATCCCGGATCAATAAGACCTGCCAGTTTTGCCCAGTTTAACCCCAAGACAACACTTTCAATATCCTCTATCGACCCATCCTTCGCGTAGAAAGCCCCAACGACGGCCCCCATGCTTGTCCCGGCAATAAAATCCGGCTTAATTCCTTTTTCCTGCAGAGCTTTTAAGACGCCAATATGCGCCATTCCGCGAGCCGCTCCGCTTCCAAGGGCTAATCCAATATGATTCGGGATCTCTTTCATAGTAACGATCAATGATTACGTCTTAGCTTTTCCCTGATTGGCTACCGCATCTATGGCCTTTTTAACTTTTTCAGGATCACCAAGATAATATTTTTTGAGCGGGACAAGATTATCATTCAATTCATAAACGAGCGGAAGGCCTGTCGGGATATTGAGTTTCAGGATTTCTTCGGGAGTCATTTGATCAAGATGCATCACAAGAGCTCTTAAAGAATTTCCATGGGCCGCGATAAGAACTTTTTTCCCTTGTTTGATATCAGGACAAATCGTTTCATGCCAGTACGGCAAAAACCTATCCACAGTATCCTTGAGACACTCCGTCTGCGGCAGCTGGGAATCCGTAAGATCCCTGTAACGCAGATCCAGCCCCGGATATCTCTTATCTGTCTTCTCAAGACTTGGCGGAGGAACATCATAGCTTCTTCGCCAAATGAGAACTTGTTCCTCTCCGTACTTCTCGGCCGTTTCAGATTTGTTCAAACCTTGAAGGGCGCCGTAATGCCTTTCGTTCAAGTGCCACGATCGAATAACAGGTATCCACATCAAATCCATCTCATCAAGTGTAATCCAAAGGGTCCGTATAGCCCGCTTCAAAAGCGATGTATAGGCCACATCAAAATGAAACTTATCTTTTTTAAGGGCTTGACCGGCTGCAAGGGCTTCTTTAATCCCTTTATCGGATAAATCCACATCCTTCCAGCCCGTAAAACGATTTTCTTTATTCCATGTGCTTTCTCCGTGCCGCAACAAAACCAATTTTATCATTTCTTGACTCCTGTTTTTTAATCTCGATCCCACACTAAGGACAACCTAGGTATTTTATGTGAAAAGTCTGATTTGTCAAAACACCTTTTAGAGATCATCCCTTGATTCTCCCAATGAAAGACCTATAATAGATCTTATTTCAGTCATATCCAAGAAATTGACCTTTTGGAAAAAATGCCCAAACAAAAATCCCCAAGAAATCGCACCTTAACTTTATCGGATCAAGAGCAAAAGGAATACAAAAAGAGGCTTCTGAGACTCCGAAGTCCGGTGTCCGTAAAAGAAATTTTGAGACAAACCATCTGCCAGGATCTTTTTGAGACCATCCCCTATCTGCCGTCCGCCTCAGTTGATCTTATGTTTATTGATCCTCCCTATAATCTCAATAAAACGTTTCACGGCCACACTTTTACGGAAATTTCCTTAGATAAATACATAGAGTACGTTGATACTTGGCTGAAAAAGCTAATACGACTTCTCAAACCAACGGCATCTGTCTATATTTGCGCGGACTGGCGAAGCTCTTCGGCCATTCAAATGGTAGCCCAAAAATATTTAAAGGTGATCAATCGAATCACATGGGAGCGGGAAAAAGGGCGCGGCGCCAATCACAATTGGAAAAACGCATGTGAAGACATCTGGTTTTGCACCATGACGGATGATTTTACCTTCAACGTTGAGAGCGTCAAAACCCTTAAACCGGTACTCGCTCCCTATAAAGAAAACGGTAAACCAAAAGACTGGACTAAGACACCGGCAGGAAATTTCCGTATGACTCATCCATCAAACCTCTGGTGCGACCTAACAATTCCTTATTGGTCGATGGCAGAAAATACCGATCATCCGACTCAAAAACCGGAAAAGCTCTTAGCAAAAATCATCTTGGCCGCCACCCGCCCGGGGGAAGTTGTTTTTGATCCCTTTGGGGGATCCGGAACCACATCTGTTGTCGCTAAAAAACTTGGTCGAAATTTTTTTAGTGTTGAAATAAATGAATACTATGCTTGCCTCACTGAAAAACGTCTTGAGTTGGCAAATGATGACACGCGTATTCAAGGATATGAGAATGACATTTTCTGGCCCCGGAATACCCCTTTGTCGGCCCGTAAAAAAATTCTCTTTGCACCCACGTAAATTCCTTAAATAAAAATCTTTTTCCCCTCGAGTTTTGTCTTTTTGAGGTAATATACATAAAATAAAACACTTACGGCTTATTTTAACTTCGTTACTAAAAACTTATTAAATATTTTTATTATTGTACTTGACATTGAACCCATCGTGTGGTAAATAACTACAGGTCTCAATGATTTTTGAAAACGCTTTCATCTCTCTAATTCTATATAAAAAATTGATTTCAAAGGAGTTGCACAATGCTCAAACCCTATCGATGTCTATGTGTCATATTCGCGGCTCTGTTCACTCTTTCGATCCAATTTACCCCAGTCCATGCCGAAAGCAACCTTCTTCTTAATGCAGGCTTTGAAGATCTTGGATGGCCACCTTCATCATGGGCTGAATGGCAAGGATCATCAAGCGGAAGCCCCAATGACGGAGTTGCCGGATACATCAGCACAAGCGTGAGCCGTACAGGGGGACAATCAGCCGTCCGTGAACTTTATGGATCCAAAACACGTTGGGGAGGATATACTCAGGATGTCGCTATAGCTCCTAACGAGCTGGTAACAGCACGGGGCTGGCTGATGAGCTTGAGCACAAACAAGCCCATTAAAAATGCCCAAGCATACCTTGAATTGAAATTTTTAGATGTGTCCGGCGTTGAATTAGTTACATACCAAAGTACTCCCCTAACGGGTGCCAGCAACTGGGTCGAACACACCATAACTGAAATCTCTCCGGCCAACGCATCCACCGCACGTATCAGTTTTATTTTATTCACGGATCACAGACGGGGCTCAGGGATCGTTTATTTTGACGATGCCAGTCTTGAACTTGGGACCGACACAACAGCTCCTGTGGTGTCTATAACGGATCCTGCAGACCTAAGCTTTTTTACCGTAAACACAATCACCGTTTCAGGCACTATTGATGACTTAAGCGTAACGGACATTGATGTTAACGGCGTGCTTACACCCAACATGAGCGGTTCTTGGTCAACAACAGTTTCTTTAATTGAAGGTTCCACTTTGATCACAGCATCGGCGACCGATAGTGCATCAAACACTGGCAGTGACAGTATTACCGTCTTTTATTCCCCCGACACGGTTCCCCCCGTTGTCGAAATCATTTCCCCAATTGACGGTAGTACTGTTAGCTCGCCTAATCTTCCTGTTGTTGGATCTGTCAATGAGCTCGAAATCATTGAAGTCGATGTGAACGGAATATCTTTTGATGTTTTTGAAGGCGGTTTTGGAGATTCCGTCAATGTGTCCGTCGGAACAAATGTGATCACCATCACGGCCACGGACCTTTCCGGAAATTCCGGTTCAACATCTGTTACTGTAACGTACGACCCTAACCAGCAGACGGGTTTGTTTGATATCACCTATCCCCCCGAAAACACAATCTATCAAGCGGCTCCGGGACTTGTGACAGCTACTCTCACGAATCCTGAAGACCTTTATATCAACATCAACGGCAAAGAATACTTATCCGTAAACGGCTCCTTGATTGCTTATGTTCTCCTGACTCCCGGACAAAACACATTAACGCTGACAACACACGATCGATCCGGTTTCGAAGAAATACAAACGCGCCTTGTCACACTGGACACATCCACTATTGATGTCGGTGGCGCAATATTAAATAATAGTTTCGAAAACAGCCTCTTTCCTCAGACTAACTGGTTCAGGTGGAGCGGAAATCAATCATTTTTACCAACCGACGGATCCGCATCCACTTTATCGATCACACAAGCACGTACCGGTTCTCAATCACACGCTCAAACTCTCTTCGGACAAACAGCCCGCTGGGGAGGAACCAGTCAGGAATTTCCGGTAAAATACGGAGATACGGTCAACGCAAGCGGTTATCTGGCTAATTTCACGAATGATGATCCTATGACCAATACGTCTGAGGCCTGGCTCGAAATCAAATTTAACAGTAATCGGGGCAATGAAATTGATAAGTTTTTAAGTCCAAAATTAACTTCACCAAATGACGCATGGGAACTGTTCAGCGTATCAGCCACGGCACCCGTGGGAACCACATCCGCCATTTTTAGTTTTGTTCAATTTGGCGAAAACGGAGCAACGGGAACCGTGTACTATGATGATGCCTTTGTTGAAGTCATCGATAACGGCCTAACTCCCCCAGCCAAAAATCCGTTTGACAAACCTGTCAGCACAGGACCGGTCCAAATTATCGGCAACCAACTTTACGTGGATGGCAGTCCCTTTCAAATAAAAGGTGTTTGTTATCAGCCTCTACCGATCGGTTTGCATATCACACAATTTGATATCTTCAGCGCGCCGAATATCTATAATCGCGACATGCCGATTTTACGTGATCTCGGAGCCAATACCCTGAGAACTTACGGCAAAGTGACAACGACGGAATTTTTGGATGCGTGTTACAACAGCGGAGTTGATCCGGTTTATGTTGTCATGGGATTTTTTATGAATCCGTTTGATGATTTTACAAACACGGCTGTCCGTGATGCCATTAAGGCTGATTTTGCTAATTACGTCTCAACTTTTAAAGATCATCCGGCCGTCCTTATGTGGAGCCCGGGAAATGAAACGGAATCCCAATTTAACACAGCCTCGGATTCTGTCTATTATTCCCTCCTCAATGAGCTTGCCGAAATCGCCTACAATCTTGAAGGAGCCTCTTATCACCCTGTCACAGGCGCAACAGAAAATATTTTTGATGTCGGAGATAATGGACTTCTGACAAGCGATGATGATATGGATTATCTGGACGCCTGGGGCGGGAATGTCTATGAAGGCATCACATTCGGGGATTTGTTTGATGATGTGCGTCATCGCACTCAAAAGTTGTTCTGGGTATCCGAATTCGGCGTAGACGCTTGGAGCACCATCGATAGCTCAGGATATGCAGGTGACGGTTCTGTTGACGAAGCCGCTCAAGCCGCCTGGGACACAGGCCTGTGGGACGAAATCGCGGCCAACACGGATGTCGCCGCAGGAGGAACGGTCTTTGAATATACGGACGAATGGTGGAAGGACGACGGCGGATCTCTCGGGGTCCAAGATTTTGGAGGACATCGCATCCTTGATCCTGACATTAATCATCCGGATAATTTTGTTTCCGAAGAATGGTTTGGGATCGCGTCTGTGAGTGATGACGGATCGGGAACCAACGTTGTCACACCTCGTCAAGTTTTTTCTGAACTCAAATCGCGCTGGAGTGTTCCAAACCATGACGTCGCTGTCACAAGCCTCAGTCATCCCGGCTCTATCAACACGGGAGACACCGTTACCATCGACGTAACTGTGAGCAATCCCGGGGATTTTGATGAAACGATTACGGTTGATCTTGATGACTCGACGGATATTGTTTTAATCGGAACGCAATCGTTGGTTGTCATGTCTGGAGCCTCGGGGCTCCTGACTTTCACATGGGATACAACCGGAGCTTCGCTAGGCGACCACGATCTGGTGGCCCAAGCCCAAGTCGTCACAGGTGAAACAAATCTCGGTAATAATTCTGTCAACTCAACACTGACTATTCAGGATCCGGGATCCCAACCGGAGATGCATGTTACCAATATCACTCTTCAATTAATATCTCGCGGCCCCAATACTAACGCAAGGACAGAGATAACAATTGTTGATTCTGATAACACACCCATAGCCGGAGCACAAGTTACGGCCGTCTGGTCCGAAAGCACAACGGACATTGATGTTAGTTTAACAGATACAAACGGGCGTGTAACGTTCGATTCGGATAAAGTAAGAAGGATTCAAAGCGGATCGGTGTTCACTGTTACGGTCACAGACGTTTCATTGTCCGGGTGGAATTATAATGCGAGCGGCAATCAAGAAACGAGTGATTCGATTACGACTCCGTAATAGTGTTTTCAAGTCTTACTTATTTAAATAATGTTCGGTTAGCTCGTCTTTCAAATAACGAAAAGCCGTATCAACATCATCAACCACCTTAAATAATTTTAAATCCTCGGGGCTGATGACACCCCATCGCTGCATGGCATCAAAATCCAGCAATTCATTCCAAAAGCTTTTCCCGTATAAAATAATCGGCATATGTTTTTTTGTTTTTTGCGTCTGAACAAGCGTCAAAAGTTCAAAGAATTCATCCATGGTCCCATAGCCTCCCGGAAAAACAATCATGGCCTTGCTTAGATAAAAAAACCAAAATTTCCTGATAAAAAAATAGTGAAATTCAAAAGACAGATCTCTTGTCTGGTATGGATTCGGATCTTGCTCCATCGGAAGGCTGATATTCAACCCGATCGATTTGCCTCCTACCGAGTGGGCACCACGATTAGCCGCTTCCATAATCCCGGGGCCGCCACCGGAGCAAATATAAAATTTTCGGAGAGGATCCTTAATCTTTTGGGACCACTTTGTGATTTTGGCCGACAGCTGAACAGCTTCCTCATAGTACCGCGACATAACCAGATCCCGTTCGGCAAGTTCAAACTTTTTTTGCATAGTTGGGGTCATTTTCGGCAAAGATGTTGTCTTTCTTTTAAGGTTCCGTAGGTTCTTCTGACATTCGGATTTACTTAATATCCTTGCCGAGCCAAAAAATACAATGGTATTATTAATTCGATATTTTCTAAAACGACTTTTCGGCTCCTCAAATTCACACAAAACCCGCACTTGACGGCCGGCCGGACTATGAAGAAATTCAGCATCATTATAGGCCTTCACCGGCCATGTTTTCTTTTTAGTATTCTCTTCAGGATTTTTCATTTTTTCCGCTTTACAATTTGAGGCGAGCCCCTTTGACATCAGCGATCTTTTCCAATCGATTGAGATCCATCATAATATTTTATGAATTATTTTCACGTAAAACCACGAAAGCAAAAACCAAAAAAAGAACATATCCTCCCAATGCAAAAAAACCAAGTTTGGTATTCTTCATAAAAGCCATAATAACACTCACAAAGAAAATGACATCAAATACAATTAAATATCTCGTCCGCATGATTACAATAGATCCTCAAGGTATTTTTTTAAGTGCGCTATGTGCGTTACCCCGGGACAAAATGAACTAAAATCATGTGCGTTCTTAACAAATTGGAGCGGCAATGACGGATCAAAGTGATCCACTGTGTGCAGGCAAACTTCGTCAGGTTTGAGGGCTCCGAATTTTGTGATCTCACCGATAAAGCGCCTTCCTCTTTCATCACATATCTGACAATGACTATGTTCAATTGTC
>JADFSZ010000007.1 GCA_022560555.1 PVC group bacterium | reverse complement strand
GCCATCAGTGAGTCTGCTGTTCTCAAAGACTCAGGCTTGTTTGAAGATGTGAAGACCGCGGGCCCCGGGTTTATTAATTTTTATCTCGATAAAAAAATATGGCAAAAAGAACTTGAGAGGATCCTACGTGACAAGAAAAATGTCGGAAGATCCCTATTGGGGAAAAATAAAAAAATTCATATGGAATTTATCAGCGCAAACCCCACAGGACCTCTTCACGTCGGGCATGGAAGAGGAGCTGTTTTAGGCGATGTATTAGCGAATTTATATGAAAAATTAGGATACACGGTTTGGCGGGAGTATTATGTAAACGATTATGGGAATCAAGTCCAAACTCTCGGGGAATCCGTGAAAGCGTATGTGGATCACTTAGCGGACAATAGACCCTATACGCCGGAGGAGGGATGGTATCAAGGAGATTATATAAAAGATGTTGCCCTCAGGCTCTTCAAAGAAAAGGGCCCCGATCTTGATAGGACTGCCTCGGGCCAATTTGCGGCTCAATGGATACTAAAAAACAGCATCGAGAAAGATTTGGCTTCTTTTGGTGTTAAACCCTTCGATAGATATTTTTCAGAGAAGAGTATGCATGAGAACAACGATATTCAAACGACTATCGAAGAATTGAAAAAGAAAAAGTGTGTGAAAGAAGAAGATGGCGCCCTTTGGTTTTTGTCCCGGAAATACGGTGATGAAAAAGATCGTGTGATTATCCGAAAAAACGGATTGCCGACTTATTTGGCCTCGGACATAACATATCATCAGAAAAAATTTGAGCAGGATTATCAGGAGGTTGTCAATATCTGGGGTGCTGATCATCACGGATACATTCAACGCGTGAAAGGATCTATGGAAGCATTGGGGTTTGATTCCGATCGTCTTAAAATTGTATTAGTGCAGATGGTGAATTTAAAAAGAGGAGGCGTCTCTGTCAAAATGTCAAAACGATCCGGTGAATATATCACACTCAAGGATGTCATCGATGAGGTCGGAGCCGATGCCGCAAGGTTCACGTTTTTGACGCGCAGATCCGAAAGTCATCTCGATTTTGATCTGGATTTAGTCAAAAGCAAGTCCATGGATAATCCGGTGTTTTATCTCCAATATGCTTACGCGCGGACATGCAACATTTTTGAATATGCTAAAAAAGAAAAAATCGATTTAAACAAAATTCATCCGGATTTAGATCTTTTAAATAAAGAAGAGCTCTCCATGATTAAGGTGATGTCCGGATATGAGGAAATCCTACTGCAGTGTGTGGTTCAGCATGAACCCTATTATCTCGTGGATTACCTCTTGGGTTTGGCTAAGGAATTCCATAGCTACTATAACAAACACCGGGTTATAACCCAAAATCGATCCGAGACCGAGACGCGACTGTGTTTTGTGAATGCTATTCATTTGGTATTGGAAGATGCTTTAAATGTATTGGGTGTGCAGGCTCCCCGCCGTATGTGATATTTGTCTAATGGTCCCTAAAAGTTCTGCCCGGTATTTCATAAATCTACGAGTTATGTCCGATGCATAAAATTGCTGAAAAAATTCAAAAATGGGATAAAATCCAGCAGTTATATAAGCTATCTCAAAAGCGGCCCTATGTGGTTGTCGATGGGGTATGGCCGTGCGCTCATGCTTTTTTGGCCTGTCTGATAGATCAAAACAGTCATCAGTCGAGTATCATTGTCACTGCGAACATCAAAACTGCCGAACGGCTCTATAACGAGATTTCAGTAATTTCGCCTGATGCGACTTTTTTGTTTCCCGCATGGGAAGTGCTTCCTCAAGATACCATTCCCCCCAGCGAAGACATTGTTGCCGAGAGATATCATTTGATTCGTAAAGTGATGGCTCGCCCGGATCAAAAAAAGATCGTTATTATCCCTCTGGCTTCCCTTATATATAAAATTTTTTCCCGCTCATGGTTTGAGGATCACTGTATATCCCTTGAAGTCGGACATGAGCCGGATCGTCAAAAATTGATTACGGATTTAGTTGGTCTTGGATACGAAAGAGTTGCCCTTGTTCAGTTTCGGGGTGAAATGGCTGTGCGGGGATGTGTCATGGACATTTATAATATTGTTGATGAATATCCCGTTCGTGTTGAGGTGGATGGAAATAAAATTATAAGTCTAAAATATTTTGATTCAAGCCATCAAAGAAGTTTTCAAGAAATCAATAAGATTTCCATATTTCCCCGCCAAGAAAAAGAACAGTACCAGCATTGCTCTGACTGGGTCAATGTTGTTGATTATTTTGAAGATTACCAGCTGATTCTTGTTGAGAAGGCGTCTATTGTGAAACAAGCAAAACTCTTGAATGAACAGCTCACAAGGACACCTTCTAATTTTATTGGACTAAAAGGATTTCAAAAAATAATCAATAGCACCCGCGTCATTGAATTAAATTTGCTCGCGGGCGAGATTCCCAAGGAGTCAGGATACATTAAACTGCCCATTTCACCCTATGAATCTCCGGGGCGCTCCGGAGATTCGCTTGTAGGCTTTTTAAAGACGCAGAAGGAGCAATCATTCACCCACGCGTTTTGCTTTCATAATCACGGAGAGGCTCGTCGTCTTAAGGAATACTTCCGTGAAAAAAATATTCACATTGACATAAAAGATGAATTGACATGCTTTGGGCCTTTTCAAAAAGGATTTTATATTGATGACATAAAATACGGATTTGTTACAGATGATGAGGTGTTTGGGCGCTACCGGCAGCGCAGGTTTAAACCCAGATATCGACATGGCTCGCCGCTTGTGAGTGTGTTTGATATCAAAAAAGGGGATTATGTTGTTCACGTTGACCACGGAGTCGGGATCTATCAGTGCATCGAAAAAGTGATGTCAGATGAAATCACGAGAGATTATCTCGTGATTTTATATGATGAGAATACGAAACTTCTTGTTCCTGTAGAGCAGATCAATCTTATTGAAAAATATGTCGGCTTGGAACGAGCGCGCCCAAAATTAAATAAAATCGGCCAAGAACAGTGGAAAAAAACGAAACTGAAGGCCGCCAAAGCCATTCGTGATGTGGCTGCGGATTTATTGCGTTTGCAGGCTAGACGTGAACTCGAGAGAGGTACGTCGATGGCCAAAGATCAGACCTGGCAAGAGGAGTTTGAGGACGCTTTTATTTACGAAGAAACCCGTGATCAAGCCCAGGCCATTAACGATGTCAAACAAGATATGGAAAGCACCAAGCCTATGGATCGCTTGATCTGCGGAGATGTCGGATACGGAAAAACCGAAGTGGCCATGCGAGCTGCCTTCAAAGCTGTTATGAACAATAAACAGGTGGTTTTTCTTGTCCCGACAACGATTTTGGCCGAACAACACTACAATTCGTTTAAGGAGCGTATGGCGGAGTATCCGATTGAAATCGCCTGTTGGACGCGTTTTACGTCAGGGGTGGAAGAAAAAGCCATTTTGAAATCATTAAAAGAAGGGCGCATTGATATTGTTATCGGAACACATAAATTAATCTTTGGTGATTTGGGATTCAAGGATTTAGGATTACTTGTGATTGATGAGGAGCAGCGTTTCGGGGTCATGCATAAAGAACGCATAAAACAAATGCGGGTAAGCGTGGATGTGCTGACATTATCCGCGACGCCTATCCCTCGAACATTGTATTTAACGCTTACCGGTGCCAAAGATATGAGTGTGATTAACACGCCGCCCGAAGATCGACTGCCTATCGAAACTTGTATATCGCAATTTGATGAAAAGATGATCCGGGATGCTATTCTTCGTGAGCTGAATCGCGACGGACAAATTTATTTTGTCCATAATCGTGTGTATAACATTGATGTCATTGCTAAGCGTATTCAAAATCTTGTACCTCAGGCCCGTATTGCCGTCGGTCACGGGCAAATGACGGGCCACACATTGGAACATGTGATGAAGAAATTTGTGAATCGTGACATCGATATTCTTGTATCAACAACCATCATTCAGTCCGGTTTGGATATCCCGAATGTTAACACGATCTTTATAAACAACGCGGACAAATTTGGATTAGCGGATCTTTATCAGCTTCGAGGACGCGTGGGGCGTTTTAAACACCGTGGATACTGCTATTTATTAGTGTCCGTTGACCATGTGGTTCCCGAGGAAGCCGCGAAGCGCCTTCGCATTATCGAAGAGTTTACGGAATTGGGAAGCGGCATGAAAATTGCCGCCCGGGATTTAGAAATTCGCGGCGCGGGAAACATCCTGGGAGTACAGCAAAGCGGGTATATCGCCCAGATTGGGTTTGATTTGTATTGCCGACTTTTAGATCGAACGATTAAAGAGATGAAAGGGGAGGCCGTGCCGGCGGATGATGTTGTTCTTGATTTAGGTATCGATATCGGTGTTCCTGAAGAATATATTTCAAATCCGGAGATGCGTCTTGATATATTTCGTAAACTTTCCAATGTGTATACCCAGGATGACTTGTGTAATTTCCAGGCCATGATTCGTGACCGTTATGGTCCGCTTCCGGATACATGCAAAATTTTGATGGATACAGCTATGTTAAGGATCGAAGCCAGAAAGAAAGGTATCAGCTATCTCGGAGTCGAAAGAGGAATGCTTGTTTATGTTCAAAAGAATACAAGAAAGCGTATCAAAGAGTCTTTTGCCAATCTCACTGATCGTGATCGAGTCAAAAGTGTGATGGCGTGCATCCAAAACTCGATACAGAATCCATCGTAATATATTCAGTATCAGCGTATTATGATAATATTAAAAGCGACAAAGGCTCCATCTCCTTTTGTGGTATAATGTGGCCCCTGATGTACCATGCAATAAGGTTTTTGGACTTAAACAGGAGGAAGGTTATGAAAAAAGCATTGGGATGGTCTCTGTTATTGGGACTGCTTGTCAGCTTAAACCCTAGTCTCATGGCACAAACAACCGTAACAACAACGGAAACTCACATTCAACGCGCCCCGGGACGTCTTCATGAAGTTCCCGGCGGGTTCCCTGAAGGTGGTACCGGATTGGTTGATCCGTATATTCCTCCGCAAACGGTTATAAGCCAGAGGGTGTTTTATGGAAACGCGGGAAATTTTCAAAATGGATATTCTCTATATTCACCATCAGGTTACGTTATAACACAGCCAACAGTGATCCCGTATCACCGTCAAAGAACATATGGATCTTGGAGCAGGCCATCTTATCGTGTGCCGGGAGCCAGGGTGTATGAAACGATTGAAAACAGAGGTATTGTCACAGAGACTCGAACGCTTCCATAATGAAAAGAGACTCAAGGCATATGAATCCATGAGACATATTTACGATAGACTGGTTCAACATCTGATTTCTGAATTTAATAAGCTTCCGTCTATCGGAACAAGGACGGCCGAACGCTTGGCTTATTTTGTTTTGAATCGTTCAAAACAGGACAATTTGAGTTTATGCCGCGCGATCACGGATGTGAATGAAAAAGTCATCCGATGCGAACTTTGTAATAACTTTACGGAAGTGAGCCCTTGTGATATTTGTAAGGATCAACGAAGAGATCAAACAGTCATGTGCGTTGTTGAAGAACCGCATGACCTGGTTGCTATAGAAAAAACCGGGAAATTTAACGGTGTGTATCATGTGCTTATGGGAGTTCTATCTCCCTTAGATGGCATCGGTCCTGAGAATTTACAAATGAACGGCCTCATCAGTCGTTTAAAGGAGAACGCAATTAAAGAGGTTATTCTCGCGACGAACACAACATCCGAAGGAGAAACGACCGCTTTGTACCTCTGCAATTTTATCCGCAAGGCTTTTCCCAAGATTCTCATTTCCCGCATTGCCTATGGATTGGCTGTCGGGGCGGACTTGGAATTTATCGATTCTTCCACAATCGCGAAATCCTTGGAGGGGCGACACGCCTTTCAGTAAACATTGCGTAGCGACTTACGCGGATTATATACATAAACCGTTACTTATGCTAAAATTGGGAAATTAATATCTACGGAAACGTTTCAAGCATGACTATTATGAGCAACTTAGAACAATATTTTCAATCCACAGAAAAAGACCATATACTAGCAAAAGAATTCTAGTAAACACTATAAGGAGCCAGCACGTTATGCCGAACCATGGAAAAAGAACATCCCCATCCCGAAAAAGAAAAACGGACCCGAAGAAAGATCCAAAAGATCGAAATAAACGTTCTCTCATCACATGGATTGGGATAGGGTTGTTTCTTTTGTATTTTATACAGATCAATTCAAAATTGCCTGACCAAACTACGCAACTGACTTATAAACAATTTATTACAGATGTTGAGCAAGGAAAGATTAGAAAAGCTGTTATGGCCGGGAACACGGTGACGGTTGAATATCACGGCCAAGACAGACAAGCTAAAGTTTTTGTGATTGAATCCCCTCAATTGATTGAGCTTTTGACGAAACATGTTGACAATTTCAATATTGAGCCGCCTAAGACTATGCTCATGACAATATTTCTCAATTTTGCGCCTATCTTATTGTTTATTGCTTTTTTGTGGTTTGTGTTTTATCGGCAAATGTCTATGGGAGGTGGGGGGAAAGTTCTCTCGTTTGGAAAAAGCCGCGCCAAATTATTGGGAGACGATGAGAAAACAGCGACTTTTATGGATGTGGCAGGAATCGATGAGGCCAAAGAAGAACTCGTGGAAATTGTCGACTTTTTGAAAGATCCGAAAAAATTTCAGCGTCTGGGCGGAAGGATCCCAAAAGGGGTGTTGCTGATCGGGCCGCCGGGAACTGGAAAAACATTGTTGGCGCGCGCCATTGCCGGAGAAGCCAATGTGTCATTTTTCACCATTGCCGGGTCAGATTTTGTTGAAATGTTTGTCGGAATCGGCGCCTCGCGTGTTCGCGATACATTTGCACAGGCCAGGAAGAGCGTGAAAGTAACCGGAAAAGGCTGCATATTGTTCATTGATGAAATTGATGCTGTTGGCCGTTCCCGGGGAGCCGGGTGGGGTGGCGGTCATGATGAGAGGGAGCAAACTCTGAATGCTCTTTTAGTAGAAATGGACGGTTTTGACGCTTTTAGCGGTGTGATTTTAGTGGCGGCTACGAACAGACCGGATGTTTTAGATCCGGCACTGTTGCGGCCGGGACGTTTTGATCGTACGATTGTGATTGATCGCCCGGATATCAAAGGACGTGAAGGGATCTTAAAAGTTCACACGAAAAATATTATTCTTGATAAGGAGGTTGATCTTCGTGTTGTGGCCAGACAGACTTCCGGATTTTCCGGCGCGGATCTTGCGAATATTGTGAATGAAGCCGCCCTTTTGGCCGCCCGGCGAGACAAAAAGGCTGTTACCCAGATCGAGCTTGAAACTGCCTTGGAACGTGTGATGGGAGGATTAGAAAGACGAAGCCGAGTGATCAGTGAAAAAGAGAAAAGGATTGTTGCGGTTCATGAATCCGGACACGCTCTTTTATCGGTTGTTTTACCGCATGCCGATCCACCGCATAAAGTGTCTATTATCCCAAGGGGTGTGGCCGCGTTGGGTTACACGATGAATATTCCTTTAGAGGATAAGTATTTAAAAAGCCTCAATGAATTTATGGACACGATCGCGGTTTTATTGGGTGGACGGGTTTCTGAGATGCTTACGTTTGGCGAACCGACCACCGGTGCTCAGAATGATTTGGAACGGGCGACGGAGATTGCTCATCGCATGGTATGTGAATATGGAATGAGTGATCTCATGGGGGCATTGTCTTACGGTAAAGAGGATGGACCGGTGTTTCTCGCCAGGGATTTTGTGAAGGAAAACCCTCATAGCCAACTGACGCTGGGGAATATTGATATAGAAGTGAAAAGAATTATTGATGAATGTTACCAAAATGCAAGCGATGTCTTAGTCAAATATAAAACTCAATTGAGCAAGTTGTCAGAGGCGCTTCTGGAACGGGAAGTATTAATGGAAAAAGACGTTAGAGATATTATTTACGGCAAAGAAATTGTGCCGGGCAAAGTGTCAGAAAAAGAACAGAAATCTCCGAATCAGCCGGACGCACAAGAATCCAATAAAAATTCATAAAATATTTTCTCGGTATTTATCGGTAAAGATTAACGAGTCATGTCACAAGCGACACCGTACCCACTATCCCTTCACATCGGCTCAAGAACAATTCCGCTTAAACGGCGCACCTATATCATGGGTGTTCTCAATGTGACGCCGGACTCATTTTCGGACGGAGGCCTGTATGAGTCACCAAAGCAGGCTTTTGATCGCGCGATTATGATGTGTGACGAGGGGGCTGATTTTATTGATATCGGAGGAGAGTCCTCACGCCCCGGATCTGACTCTATTGATGTCCGGATTGAAATCAAGCGGATTTTGCCGGTGCTTAAACGTCTCAGAAAAAGAACCAAAATCTGGATTTCGGTTGATACTACGAAGGCGGAAGTCGCGCGTGCCGCTCTTTCGGAAGGAGCTGATCTTATCAACGATGTGAGCGCTCTAAGGGACGACCCTGAAATGAGCTCTGTGATCGCCGAGTGGAATGTTCCGATTGTTTTGATGCATCGTCGAGGAAAAAATTCAAAAGAGATGCAAAAAAAAGCCCGATACGCATGCGTGATTAAAGATATTTACGCGGATATTTCACGATGGATAAAACAAGCAAAAAAGAACGGCATACGCGAAAATCAAATTATTATTGATCCGGGCATCGGTTTTGGAAAAACAACACGGCAAAATTTGGAGATTTTGCGTCATCTGGATTTTTTTCAAAAACTGCGTCGACCGATTTTGGTCGGGACGTCCCGTAAAAGTTTTATTGGAAAAATTCTTGGCCATGATGATCCGAATCTTCGTTTGGGCGGGTCTCTCGGAAGTGTCATCGTATCTGTTTTGCATGGGGCCCATATTGTGCGGGTTCATGATGTCCGGGCATCGCGGGACGCGTGCAGAATGGCCGAGGCCATTATGAATTCATATGGAATATAGCCCATAAGGTTCTCCGGAGCAACATAATGTCTTTTTGGAAAAATTTAAGTCAGAATATGCCGCCTGATTGGCCGGTCTTTTTAGGCCTTTACGGAAAACTGATTGTTGAAATCCTGGGAATCAGTTTCATGTTTTATATGATTTTGCTGTTGATTCAAGGCACCAGAACAGCTCAAATTGTCAAGGGGCTTGGCGTCATTGTTGTGATCTTTTTTCTTGTGAGAAAATTTCAGCTTGAATCGATTGATTGGCTTTTATCTAAATTATTCGCCTTTTCTGTTATCGCGTTTATTATTATATTCCAAAATGATTTGCGCCGGGCCTTGGCCAAGCTGGGCCAAAATCCTTTGTTTGGACGCTCTCTCCGGAGTAAAAAATGGATTGAAGAGATAGTGAAAGCCATGGTTCTGCTTTCTAAAAAGAATATCGGCGCCCTTGTTGTCATTGAGAGAAACACAGGATTAAAAAATTTCATTGAAACGGGAGTTAGTCTTGATTCGAAAATATGCCGTGAATTGCTGGTGACGATTTTTATGAGCCATACACCCCTTCATGACGGAGCCGTGATTGTTCGAGATGAAAAATTCGCGGCGGCCCTCTGCATATTACCGTTGAGCCAAAGCCCTTATTTGTCAAGAACCGTCGGGACCCGGCACCGTGCTGCTCTCGGGATATCTGAGGAAACGGATGCTGTGGCCGTGACTGTGTCTGAAGAGACCGGGGCCATTTCGATTATGTCAAGCGGTCAAATTACAAGAGATCTAGATGAAAAATCACTAAGAGAAAGATTGCAAAAGCTCGTACAATAAAAACTGAGGGGTTCTATTCAAAGAATGAAATATACCAGGCCGAAGTGGCTTTTTCATAATTTTGGGCTCAAGATGGTGGCTTTTATCTTCGCTATCGTATATTGGGTCTATATTCAGGGAGAACTCGGCGTGAATTTGTCAAAGTACACCCGGGGATATCTTTTTGAAGAAAGAGTTTTAGAAAATGTACCTATTGATATCCTTGTGTCGTTCAATAACACATATGACATTTCCGTTCAACCCTCAATAGTAGATATACTGTTGGAGGGAAAACCGGAACATCTAAAGAGAGTTTTGCGGAAAGATCTTATTGTATATGTTGATTTGAGGGAAATACACCAAACCGGAGTGTTTCATTTGCCCGTGCACATTGAACATTTACCGGACGAATTGTCTCTTGGGTTCGAATTGCCGATTGTCGATGTTCTCCTAGAAGAAAAAATATCGATTCCTCCCGGTCACAAGGGGAATTTGAGTCCCAATATACTCAGACGCTAAAGGATAAAATATGAAACTCGGCGTTAATATTGATCATGTTGCGACACTCAGGCAGGCACGCCGGGGCAATGAGCCGGATCCTGCTGTTCTTGCCCGCTTAGCGCTCGAGGCCGGATGTGACGGGATCACGCTTCATTTAAGAGAAGATCGAAGGCATGTTCAGGACCACGATCTCAAGCGCTTACGAAATTTTGTAAAAACCCGTCTCAATCTCGAAATGGCTTTAAGTGACGAGATTATCAATATTGCTCTAGAGGTCAAACCGGATCAAGTAACGTTTGTTCCGGAAAAACGCGAAGAGATTACCACTGAGGGTGGATTGGATGTGCTATCCGGACTTTCAAAACTTAAAGATGTGATCCCAAGATTTCAAAAGCAGGGAATTGTTGTGAGTTTGTTTATCGATCCCATCCAAGAGCAAATTCAAGCGGCCTCTCGATCCGGAGCCGAATTTATCGAGATTCACACCGGGGCTTTTGCCGAGAAATTTAAAACCGGTTCATTTGAACATGAACTCAATCAAATCCACAAAGCTGTTCACTGGGCCAAAAATTGCGGGCTGAGAATCAATGCCGGGCATGGCCTGGATTGTAAAAATATTGTACATATCGTCCCCATAAAGGAAATTGAGGAAGTCAATATAGGCCATTCCATTGTGTCAAGAGCGGTCGTGGTGGGTATGGAAGAGGCTGTTAGGGAAATTAAAAAACTACTTCGGTAAATCGTAAATGGCAGAAAAGTCAGAGAAGAATAAAATACCTCAAAGAATGCTTTAGGATATTTTTTCAAGAAATAATAATCACTTTCCACAAAAACTCAATTTAGGTTATAATTGTCCGGTTTGGAAGGCCTTGGGGCACGGTATTTATATGATACTTGGAACGGGAATAGATATTGTGAGCATTCCGCGTATGGTGAAATCCCTGTCACGATGGGGGGATGTTTTTACGAAAAGAGTGTTTACAGACGTCGAAAGGGAGTATTGTCAAAAGAAAAATCGCTGTGCGGGACACTTTGCCGCGCGTTTTGCGGTAAAAGAAGCATTTCTTAAGGCCCTTGGCAGCGGATTAGTTAAACGCATGAAGTGGAGCGATGTTGAGGTGATGAATGAGGCTAGCGGGAAACCAATTGTTAATTTATCCGGTGAAGTTAAGCGTGTTGCCAAGGACTTGCGAGTCACTCATATTTTTGTGTCGATTACGCATACACACGAGTATGCCATTGCACAGGTTATCTTAGAAAGGTAAAAACCGTATATCGCGTATGGAAAATGATTGTGCTTTATCCCATGATACGACATACAAATACAATATACGAAATACGAAAAAATGCCCACTTATCCATATAGATGCACAACATGCGATTTTAAATTTGAGGTTTTTCAGCCCATAACAGAAGCCCCGATAAAGATCTGTCCGGAATGCGGCAAAGGAGTCAAACGTCTAATCGGCAGTGGTTCCGGCATACTCTTTAAAGGCAGCGGCTTTTATCAAACGGATTACCGAAGCGCGTCGTATCAAAAAGGTGCTAAAAAAGAAGCCCCCAAATCTTCATCCAAAGATTCGAAAAGCGATTCGTCTTCATCAAAAACGTCTGAAACACAAAAAAAGCCGGATAAAAAATAACAAAAAGGCGCGGCAAATATGAGTTCGTCATTAACGGATCTTAAGGAAAATTACGGATTGCTCTCAAAAGAGCAGTTTATGAACCTCTTAGAAGTCAGTCGAACTATCCATTCAACTCTTGCGCTTGATGATGTGCTGGAGCGAATCATGACCCAGACGAATGCTATTCTCAGCGCGGAGGCCAGCTCCATTTTACTGATGGACCCCTTAGACAAAAAGCTCCATTTTCGAACGACAACCGGTGCAAAATCAAAGGAGCTGAAAAAGTTTACTCTGGATATGGGTGAAGGAATCGCGGGATGGGTGGCCGAGCACGCAGAATCAGTTCTCGTGAAAGATGCCGATACGGATGAGCGATTTAGTCGCCAAATCAGTGAGATGATTTCTTTTCCCACAAAATCCATGATTTGTGTTCCATGTAAAATGGAAGATCGCGTCATCGGTGTGATCGAAATTTTGAACAAAAAAGGACAAAAATGCTTTGATGAAAAAGACCTGCTTCTCGCGTCCCTTTTGTCCGGATTTGCTGCTATAGCCATTAATAATGCTAAATCACACACGCAAACCCGAAAAGAAAATTCTCTTTTAAAAAGCGAAATCAATAAAAAATATATTCTTATCGGTGAAAGTGCTGAAATGAAGTCGGTATTTAATTTAATTCAAAAAGTATCGAAAACAAACTCTACCGTTCATATTACCGGGCCAAGCGGCACGGGCAAGGAGCTCGTCGCAAGAAATATTCATTATCAAAGTGAACGCGTGGGAGGGGCTTTTGTTCCTGTAGCCTGCTCGATTTTAACGGGAACACTTCTTGAAAGTGAATTGTTTGGCCATGAAAAAGGAGCTTTTACGGGAGCGGATAAATTGAAACTTGGAAAATTCGAGTCTGCTAACGGAGGCACAATTTTCTTGGATGAAATCGGCACGCTCAATCATGAAACTCAAATTAAATTACTTCGTGTGTTAGAAGAACGCCAAATCGAACGTGTCGGGGGCAATCAATTGATTGATATTGATATTCGCGTGATTTCAGCGACGAATGAGGATTTGCCAAAACTCGTTCAAGAGGGAAAATTTAGAGAAGATTTGTTTTATCGCCTTAAGGTGATTTGTATTGATTTGCCGGCTCTAAAGGATCGTAAAGACGATATATCGCTTTTGGCTCATAGATTTTTGGATCAATTCAGCAAAGACGCGGGGCAAACAATGACTCGTATTCATCAGGAAGCCCTTGAATGTCTTGTAGCTTATAGCTGGCCGGGAAATGTGAGGGAGTTAAGAAACACAATTGAACGGGCTGTCGTTTTGGGCGAGGGCGATGTTCTCACATTGGAGCATTTATCCGAGGAAATTAGAAAAAATGAAATAGATGAAAAACCTAAAAGCAGTCTTGCTCTTGACAATGCCGATAAAAAACATATTGAAGCCGTTCTTAATCAGACAGGATGGAACAAAAGCCGAGCCGCGAAAATTCTGAATATTTCAAGAAACCGTCTAGACCGCAAAATCAAATCCTTCGAAATGAAAGCCCCCGATTATCTCTAGGTTTTACATGTTCCAATTGATTTCAACAACATTCCGGCGGAGATGCGCTTTCCAGTCTTCAAACAACATGGCGGCCTTTTTAAGGCGCAGCTGATTTTGAATTTTTGTCTTTGCCTCCGGATTACTATCCAAATCTTCGGCAAAAGAACGTTTAGTGACATAAACGAGGACGAATCCATCCGAGATCTTTAGGGGAGGACTAATGGCTTCTTGGCCCACACTGAAAGCAAAAGGTGCCAGCTCAGTTTCATCCTGAAACTCCCGGATGGTGCCGCCGTAAAAAATGGATTTTGGTCCAACAGAAGGTAGTTTTAAGTTTTTGAGAGCCGTCTCGATGGTTTGATCCGATTCCTGCAAAATTGTGTTTATGAGCTGACGATCCTGAATGGCTTTTGCTTTGGCGGCTTTGAAGGCTTTGCTGTTAAGGAGGAGTTTGTCGACATCGAGATAAACTTCGTCAAATGAAGGGAGATACGCCTCCCTTTTTTGGGTGACTTGAAACACGTAAAAGGACTCTTGGTTTTCATACGCGAGGGATCCCGGTTCTCCGACCTCAAGAGACAGAGCCTCCTCGATCAATTCGGGAAAGTACCATTTTTCATCGATAGTGTCAACTTCTGAAAACCATGGGGATGTATGGAGGGGTCTCTCCCAAACCGACGCGAGATTTTTTATCAGTTCCGTATCCGCGGTAGGAACTAGTTCCTCGGCATGATCTTCATACAGGTCGTAGAGCTCATCAGAAAAGACATACGCTTTCTGTCGAAGGGCTTCTTCAATTCTATTCTTTTCGAGATTTTCCTTTATATCTTTACGAACATCGTCTAGTGTTTGGATCACGCTCTCTTGCCTAGCGTAGACTTGAATGATATGAAATCCGTAAGGGGTTTCGACAATATCGCTGATTTCATTTTGAGTCAACCGGAAAGCCGCTTCTTCAAAATTGATATCCATAGCCCCTTTTGAAAATTCACCGAGATCCCCGCCCTTGATATTTGACGGGCCGTCGGATTCCTTTTTGGCAACTTCAGAAAAACGTTCGGGTGTTTGTGTGACTTCTGCTAAGAGCCGGGTGACTATTTCATAGGCTTCTTCTTTGCTTCGGCTTTGATTCGTCGCGCGTTCGGCATCTTTATGAGAGATCAGAATATGCCGCGCGCTGATTTTCTCATCTTCAAAATAAGCCTCTTTGTTTTCTTCGTAATAATTATCGATTTCTTCATCGGTGACCAATATCCCCTCACGAACATTTTCCGCGCTGAGTTCAACGTATTGAATTTGAGTTTGGGGAGGAAGGAGGAATTGATCCTGGTTTTGGCTATAGTAGGATCTAATTTCCTCTTTGGTATTGGTGATATGATGCGTGAAATTTTTTGACTTGTATGGAATAAAGATAGCTGTAACCGCGTCGTTTTGGATGTGGTTTTGTAAATTGCGTTCATTGGATGTTGTCAAAGAGAAATCCTTCGTCCAAAATGTGTTTTTTGCGACCCGGACATTGTCCCGTACTATTTCTTCGTATGTTGAAACAGAAACCCCGATGCCGCGAGAGAGCACGGCCTGATACTGTTGCTTGTTGAATTGCCGGGTTGTGGGATCGGTAAAAAACGGATTCTGAAAAATGATGTTTGCCACCTCTGTGTCTGTTGCCAGTGTTCCTTTTTGTTTTGCTTTTTCGAGGAAGACCAAACGATCCCATGCCATTTCATCGAAAGCGTCTTTATTGACATTCAGGAGCTGTCGGGCCTGATCGAAATTGAGACCCATGCCCAATAGATCCATAAAAGAATTAATTTGAATGGTTTGACGCGCGTAGGTATAATCGGACAATTTAATTTTTGTATCGTATATTTTAGCCGCGTAAGTTTGGTGACGCTTACTCGTAAAGTAGTCTTGGGCGCCCCAGAGGACAAAGCCGGGAATGATGAGAACAGCCATTGTCGCGATAATTTTTTTGAGATGCTCTCTTAAGAATACAATCGACATATACTTATATAACTCAGTGAGTTTTCACGGTTTTATTGTAGCCGTATGCCCATGCAAGCCTTGAATCTCTAATGATTTGCGGCCTTTACAAAATCGGGAACGGGTGATATTATACGTTACACTCCGAATAGTTCAAGATTAAATTTCATGGGGCTTGCGATTTAAGACAAAGTGCCCTATCGTGGTTTCCTAAAAACTATGTTATCAGAAGAAACGCTTTTAGTCGTTGATGGCTACAACATCATCCATCAATGGGCTTGTTTTCAAAAGAGTAAGCTTTTAAGTCTCGAAGATGCCCGAGATCATTTGATCAGTCTTTTGGCTGAATTGAAGGCGGCAACCCGCACCAGAATTTTGGTTGTTTTTGACGGCCAGGGACCGGTTGGGGATGATGCGGAGATCCAGGGTGTCAGAGTAAAGTACTCCCCAAAAGGAAAAACCGCCGATTCGATTATTGAAAAGATTTCAAAGGAAAAAGGAAAGAAAGAATCGGTGGTTGTCGCGACATCGGACGGGATGATTCAACAACAGATTCTGGGATATGGAGCTCTTCGCGTTTCGGCCCGGGAACTCGAGAAGTATTGGGAAAACATGACAAAACAGCAAGAGAAGGCCCGGAGGCTCCGGAATGGTTCATCCAAAAAACTAAGTGGTCAAATACCCAAAGGACTTGAACAAAAACTTCGCGATACGTTTACGGATTAATTAAAAAATGCACATGAGTTCAAAATTTAACGATTATTGGGGGTTTCAAAAACCCCCGTTTTCACTGATGCCGGACCCTGAAATGCTTTACCCGAGCCGTCAGCATCGGGAATGTCTTATTAGGATGAGGTACGCGATCCAAACAAACAAAGGTGGAATCCTTATTGTGTCCGACAATCCGGGAGACGGAAAAACGTCTATCTTAAATTACTTGTGCCAGGAATTAAGGGAGGAATCATCCAGGGAATTATTCACGGCTGTTATTGATCATCCTTCGATGACACCCAACCAGATGATTCGGGAGATCGCGTTGCAATTGGGGGTTGAAGATCCATCAAGGGATCGACATCGCAATCTGAATCAATTGAGATCAAAACTTTATGAACATCATCGGGAAAATCATCTTTGTCTGATTATTGTTGATGAAGCCCATATGCTTAACAAATTTCCCCAGACCCTTCAAGAGCTGAGAATGCTCTTGAATTTCTCCATGTCGTCGGAATTTTTGCTGACAATTATTTTGTCCGGGCAGAAACCTTTAGAGGGAATGATCCGTTCTATACCGGAATTTTGGCAGAGGCTTCCCGTGCGATTTTTCCTGGGAAATCTCGATCGTGTTGATACCGAAGGTCTCATCCGATTCCGCCTGAAACAAGCGGGTTACAGTGGGCCGGATATTTTTATGCCTGATGGATTTGACGCCGTTTTTCAGTATTCGCAAGGGATTCCGCGCATTATATGCTCGTTGGCTGATATTGCGCTTTTGATCGCGTTCACAAGTCATACCCGCCATGTGGATTTAGTGACGGTTCATGACGCTTGTATGGATTTGGAGGGCTCTTCCGAAGGCTTCCACTATTTTAAAATGACACAACTCGAGACTCTGGCCCAGGGCAAGCCCGAAGCGGGCATGAGGAAATAGGTAACGTTCTTAATTATAAAAGGATAGGAAGAGTGTAGGGGGGAGAATTCGCTTGCTCTTGGCAGAGAGTTATGCTATAAGGATCAATCTACGGGTGTATACAATTCAAATGAGGCAGATCGTTTCCTTGATTCAATGGACATCGAATGAATGAACGCGTAAAGATATTGATGTCGGTACTGCTTGTTTTAAGTATTGTCTGCTTTACCGGTACGATGTATGTTTATAGTCGCGGAGAAGAGCTCAAGGACGAAATCATAAAAGTGACCGAAGAAAAGGATTTGGCGAGTCAAAAACTATTGACTGTGGAAAACGATTTAGAGGCCCAGTTGGATATAATGGTTTCTTTGAAGAAGGAAAACGAGACGTTCAACGAAGAACATCTTCGCATGCTTGCCGAAACAGAATCAATGGCGGAGAAATTAGCGAGAGGGATTACCAGAAGAGAAGAGCTTGAAGCAACCATAAATCAAAGACAAAAAGAAATCGAGGAACTTCAAAATCTTAATGTCAGTATTGCAAACGAGAAAGAAAATCTTTTACAAGAAGTAACGAAAGCTAAGCAAAATTGGGAAGAGGTTGCCCGGCTGAACGAGGAGCTCTCGCAGCAGCTTCAGCAGGCTCAGGATGATTTAAAAAAAATTTTAGAAAGTAAAAATTCGGTTGATTTGAAACGAGTGGTTGTCAAAGCTCCTCCGGCATCTGAAATCGCCCCTAAAATAAATACGCCGGAGCTTAGCGAAAAGTTAACACCAGGAGAAAATATTGATCTATCGCTTCTCAGTTCCCAGAGTGATAGATTGACCGGAAGCGTCTTGTTGTATAACACTGAGTATGATTTTGTCATCATCGATATTGGAAAAGATGATCACGTGCGTATCGGAGCTGTTTTTCAGGTTTATGACGGGGGAGATCGTGTCGGAAAAATTCGAGTCGAGAAAGTCTATGATCGAATGAGCGCGGCTGTTGTGATTGAGCGTGTTGGGGATGGGAATATTCCAAAAAGAAGTCTTGTGAAAAGTGTTATCTGAATATTAAGTTAATCGGTGAGAACCCCATATGGAGGACTAAAATAATGTGGAGCGCGTTATCAGGGCTGTTTTCATGTGATATGGGGGTTGATCTCGGGACGGCCAACACACTTGTTTACGTTAAAGGGCACGGGATCGTTTTGTGTGAGCCTTCTGTTGTTTCGATTCAAAAGGGAACGAATAATGTCCTGGCCGTCGGGGACGAAGCGAAAAAAATGTTGGGCCGTACACCGGGTAATATTGTCGCTGTAAGACCCATGAAAGACGGGGTCATCGCGGATTTCGAAATTACAGAAGCCATGTTGAGATATTTTATCTCAAAAGTTCATAACTCCAGTCGATTCTGGAGACCGAGTCCCCGAATTATTGTTTCTGTTCCCTCCGGCATTACCGAGGTGGAAAAAAGAGCCGTGAAGGATTCGGCTGAACGCGCGGGGGCCCGTGAAGTTTACCTGATGGAAGAGCCTATGGCCGCAGCGATTGGTGTGGGGTTGCCGGTACAAGAACCTTGTGGAAATATGATTGTGGACGTGGGAGGGGGAACCACGGAAGTGGCCGTGATTTCGCTGGCGGGGATTGTGCATTCTGAGAGCCTGCGGGTAGGGGGGGATGAAATGGATGATTCCATTATTCAGTATTTGCGCCGAACATACAATCTGTTGATCGGAGAGCGTTCAGCCGAGGAAATTAAAATTAAAATCGGATCGGCTTTTCCTCTCAAAGAAGAAATGACACTTGATGTTCGCGGAAGAGATCAAATATCCGGATTACCGAAAACCATTACCATTACGTCAGAGGAAGTCCGGGAAGCCATGAAAGAGAGCATTAGATCCATCGTTGACGCGGTTAGGTTGACGCTTGAAAGGACCCCTCCTGAATTAGCGGCGGATCTTGTTGATCGCGGTATGGTTCTTGCCGGGGGAGGATCCTTGTTAAGAGGCCTTGATAATCTTTTGCGCGAAGAAACAGGCTTGCCGGTGGTCGTCGCGGATGATCCTCTTACCGCCATTGTTTTAGGTACAGGAATCGTGCTTGATGAAATCAAATTTTTAAAACGGATTCTGACTGAGTCCCGAAATTGATTTTTTTAGCACGCCCTTTTACTATAATACTCTGTTTTTGACTGCAAACTACTCACCTCAATCTTGCACGTAGGGAAACGTGTTTGAATCTACCAAACCTCTATTTCGCTTAGCAGGATTTTTTCTCACCGCAATCCTTTTTGTCTTTATCGGGATAGGATTTTCTTATATCCGTATGCCGGTTTTGTCTTTTCTAGAACCCATACAGAATGTTGTCGGGAATGTCACGCATGCCGGCCGTGGTTTCATAAACAATCTTTATCATCTTAAGGCTCTTGAGAGTGAATACAAGCGTATTCGAGGGGAGAATATTCGGCTCAAAAATATCGTGATTGAGATGGAGGAGTTTAAGATCGAAAATGAGCGCTTAAGGAAGATGCTTCATTTTGAGGCCGGGAGTGAATATGTTCTTCTCGCGGCAGGAGTTGTAGGCAGAGATCTTCATCCGATGCGTAAAACGCTTTGGATCAACAAAGGGCAACTTGACGGCATTGAGCCGAAAATGACGGTGGTTGTGAGTGACGGGCTTGTCGGGCGTGTTTTGAAGGTTGGGCCCAATGTGAGCCAGGTGATTATGATTGCGGATGTTGATAGCCGTGTAAGCGCTCTCATTCAAAACACGCGAGAGCAAGGGATTGTTAAAGGTTCTGCTGATGGGCGGGTCTTTTTTGATTACCTGAAACAAAGCGCCAATAT